>JBDUDE010000240.1:0-2631 GCA_040003105.1 Mucilaginibacter sp.
AAAATGTCTTTCAGGCAATCACCTTAATCGCTAACTTTAGTCCTGAATAGTTACGATCTTTTTAATCCGCAAAGATGAATAAATATTCTTCGTTTAAAACTGCATGTGCGGCAATTGCGCTTTTTGTTTCGGCTGTGCCATTTAATAAGGCATCGGCACAAAATAAAGACGGCAATGCAAGCTCGGTAACGATCGGCATGGAGTCTTTTGTTACCAAACTGATGAGCAAGATGACGATTGACGAAAAAATCGGTCAGCTTAACCTGGTAGTTACGGGCAATGTGGCAACAGGTACAACCATGAGCAAGGGCATTGAAGAAAAATTAAAGCGCGGCGAGATTGGCGGAATATTTGGCACCTGGGGCACGGCGAGTATTTCGCGGTACCAGGATGTGGCCGTTAAAAATTCGCGGCTGCACATACCCTTAATATTTGGCCTGGATGTGATACATGGTCACGAAACTATTTTCCCGATACCATTGGGCGTATCGGCAACCTGGGATATGGGCCTGATAGAGCAATCGGCTCGTACTGCCGCTAAAGAGGCAACTGCCGAAGGCTTAAACTGGGTATTTTCGCCCATGGTTGATATTGCGCGCGACCCGCGCTGGGGCCGCATCTCGGAAGGTTCGGGCGAGGACCCCTGGTATGGCTCGCAGGTTGCCAAAGCAATGGTGCGCGGTTACCAGGGTAAAAGCATGACAGATGCTGATGCGGTAATGGCTTGCGTTAAGCACTTTGCATTATATGGAGGCGCCGAAGCCGGCCGTGAATATAATACCGTTGATATGAGCCTGATAAAAATGTACCAGGATTACCTGCCGCCATACAAAGCAGCTGTTGACGCAGGCGCAGGCAGCTTTATGAGCTCGTTTAATACCATAAATGGCATACCGGCTACAGTTAATAAATGGCTGCTTACCGACTTGCTGCGCAAGCAATGGGGCTTTAAAGGCTTTGTGGTTTCGGATTATACCGCGCTTAACGAAGTAACCAACCACGGCCTGGGCGATTTGGCAACTGTATCGGCACTGGCTGTAAAGGCAGGCCTTGATATGGACATGGTAGGGGAAGGGTTTTTAACCACGCTGAAAAAATCGTTAAAAGAAGGAAAAATAACCCGGCAGGAAATTGATATGGCCTGTCGCCGTGTGCTGGAAGCTAAATACAAGTTGGGGCTTTTTGCCAATGCACACAAATCAATAAACGCCGACCGCGAAAAGCGGGACGTATTTAATGACGATACCCGCGCCTTTGCCCGCAAAATTGCAGAGCACTCGTTTGTACTGTTAAAAAACCAGGGTGAAACGCTGCCGCTAAAAAAATCGGGCACTATTGCGCTGGTTGGCCCATTGGCTGATAACCATTCCGAAATGCTGGGGACCTGGGTAATTGCCGGCGACCCTAAAAAATCGGTAAGTGTTGCCGAAGGTATTAAGAATGTTGCAGGCGATAATGTGAAAGTATTATATGCCAAAGGCTCAAACATTACAGACGACTCACTTTTAAGCATCAGGGCATTTGCGCTAACCGGCCCGGAGCAGAAAGATAAGCGCACGCCGCAGGAAATGATAGAGGAAGCCGTTGAAACTGCAAAAAAAGCTGATGTGATTGTGGCTGTGGTAGGTGAATCGGCAAACATGTCGGGCGAATCATCAAGCCGTGCTGACATCGACATCCCTGAAAGTCAGAAAGATTTATTAAAAGCATTGGCTAAAACCGGTAAGCCGCTGGTAATTGTATTATTTAACGGCCGCCCTTTAACCCTAACCTGGGAAGATAAGCATGCTGCCGCGATATTGGATGTATGGGCTCCCGGTAGCGAAGCAGGCAATGCTATTGCCGATGTGCTTTTTGGCAATTATAACCCCGGCGGAAAAATTACAGCTACGTTTCCACGCAGCGTAGGGCAGATACCTATATATTATGCACACAAAAATACCGGTCGCCCGTTTAATGGAACGGAAGGTGCCAAATTTAAGTCAGACTACCTCGATATATCAAACGATCCGTTGTATCCATTTGGTTATGGCCTAAGCTATACCGCATTTAGCTACAGCGGAGTGCAACTTGATAAAACCAACCCCGTTGGCAATACAACGGTTAAAGCAACTGTTACTGTAACCAATACCGGTAAATACGCCGGCGAGGAAGTTGTTCAACTTTATATAGCCGACCCGGTAGCCAGCATAAGCCGCTCGGTAAAGGAATTAAAGAATTTTAAAAAGGTATTTTTACAGCCCGGCGAAAGCAAAACTGTTTCATTTAACATCACCACCGCAGATTTGAAATTTTATAATGAAAAATTAACATATGATTGGGAGCCGGGGCAATTTATCGTCCAGATTGGCACCAATTCAAGCAATGTACAGTCAGTATCGGTAAATTGGCTTAAAAAGTAAATTCTGTTAAAATTTCATTAGATATAAGAGGCATCCGGGTTAATATCCGGGTGCCTTTTTTGGGTTTAACGGGTGCTTTAATTAACATTTTATTAACCGGTGCGCGACGATGGAATTGCCCGAAAAAACCGCTAAATAACTGTTATAATGACGGTTTTAACAAAATCTGATGAAATTTTAACATTAATGCGATGTTAAAATAAAGTTATAATTAAGTTATCCTAATATT
>JBDUDE010000464.1:0-2631 GCA_040003105.1 Mucilaginibacter sp.
TCCCAAAAAAACAGAAAGCCCCGCATCTCTGCAGGGCCTCCAAACACACCTCACTTATCCTAAACTAAAACTATTTATTAATAACCGCGATCATAATGACGCTCCCCATGCCAATGATGGTCACGCTCCCTGTGCCCGCCGTATCCCTCACGCACAATACAACCCGAGGTTACCGATACTATGGCGCTTATCAAAAGCGTGAATGCAACAAATTTCTTTTTCATGGTGGTAGCTTTTAAATTTCAACGCTCCAAATATTGGTGCGTTTATAAGTATGATGCTTTTAAATTGAAAAAGATTAATCGCAAAAAGAAAATATATTAACTAATTCACAAATAAACAAATCCTAAAATCCAAAAAATCTTAGTTTAAACAGGTGAATTCCACTTATAATAGGTAAAATCCAAACCTTATATTTGATAATCAAACAATCCTGCAAATCTTGCTAATCCTTAAATCGTGTTAATTATGAAAAAAACGGCCTTACTCCTCAGTGCAATATTCCTGTTATCTACAAGCTTCCGGGCATCAGCACAGGTAACAACCAAATACGGCGATAACGTTAGCACCCTCGACGGCATTATTAAAGCCTTTTACGATGTGGTTAGCGTAAAAAAAGGCGGCAAGGTTTATTTTGAGCGCGATAGCCTGTTGCACTGGAAAGACGTAAGGGTTGGCGGCGTAAACATGAACAAGGGCGGCAAACCTGTGATTGGGTTCGTCACTTTAAAAAAGTTCCATGAACTATCAGACCCCTATGTGGAAAAAGATGGCTTTGATGAACGCGAAATAGCCCGCAAAACTGAAAAATTCGGCGCCGTTTACCATGTTTGGAGCACTTATGAATCGCGCAACATAGCCGGCGGACCAATAATCGACCGCGGCATCAACAGCATCGAACTATTTAACGATGGTACCCGCTTTTGGATACTCGGCTGGTTTTATGATGGCGAACGAAAGAACAATCCTATACCGGCGGAGTATTTAAAATAGAGGCAGCGTAGTGCCTGGTGTCAAAAAAATCGATATGTTTAAAGTTCAAACTTTAAACCACTTGCATTACAATGAAAATAATTACTAAAATCGTTTTACTTGCATTTATTATCCCCTTTTCGGTTAACGCTCAGGTAAACCTGGAGAAAAAAACATTTCTTGATAACAAAATCGAATTAATGGTACCGGCAGACTTTAAGCCGATGACCGAAGAAATGCTTAATTTCAAGTATCCCAACACTCGTCAAAGGCCCAGTTTGGTATTAACCGACGAAAATGCCGAGGTAAATATCGTGATTAGCCTTATCCCCCAGCCCATTACGCCTGGGCAGATTGGTGCATTTAAAGATTTCCAGATGAGTTCACTTAAAAAAATGCGCCCGGATGCTAAATGGTTAGAAGATGGCGTTAAAACAATTAACGGAAAAAGCGTTGGCTATTTTAAATTCATCAGCAACGCGGTAGATCAAACCGTTTTTAATTATTATTTTTTTACCGATATGGATGGCAAGGTGTTGTTACTAAGTTTTAACTGCACCGAAAAACAGCTGCCAAAATGGAAAGAAACAGCTGAAACTATTGTATCGTCGCTGAAAGTTAAATGATACGTCGCAAAATAATTAGCCCTGTAAATATGAAAAAGCAATTTCTGATACTTATTCCGATAGCCATTTTATTTAGTTGCGAGCAAAAAACCAAACAAGCGGCTACCCCTGTTTCGGGCGATGCTGCGTTTGAAAAATTAGCTGAAGGTTATTTAACAGGGTACCTGGCCTGGCGCCCGGCAAACGGCGTCGCGTTGGGCTATCACCACTATGATGGAAAAGTAACGGATTTGGGTAAAGAATCAATCGGGAAGGAGTTGGGCCGGTTAAAAGATTTTGACCAGCAGTTAGCTGCTACCGATACCGCATCGTTAAGCGCCAAAGAATTTTTTGACTTCAGGATATTGCGCTCGGCCATTAAAAATGAGATTTTCAATTTCGAGGATATGGGTGAGTTCGACCGTAACCCCATGACTTATGCGGGCGCGGTTGATGTGAGTATCTATATCAAGCGAAATTTCGCCCCGCTCGAAGAAAGGGTGAAATCGATAATAGCTATCGAGAAAAATGCTGCCAATGTTTTTACCGCAGCGAAAGCCAACCTTAAAGACACATTGGCCAAACCCTATGTTGAAACTGCAATTGAAATTGCACACGGCACCGCCGATTTTTTAGGTGGGGATTTAAAAATTGCGCTTAAGGATGTTAAAAACGATTCGCTGATGAAGGCATTCAATGCCGTGAATAAAACTGCTATTGCAGCTATAAATAATTACGCTGCCTGGCTGCAAAAACAAAAACTGCCAAAGGCCAACAACAAGTACGCCATTGGTAAGATAAGCTACAAAAAAATGTTGCTATACAGCGAAGGCCTGACGCTTGAACCCGAAAAAATACTGCAAATTGGGCTTAGCGAATTGAAAAAAGAACAAGCCATATTTAATGCAGCCGCAAAGACAATCAACCCAAATAAAAAACCGATAGAGGTTTACCAGGATTTACAAAAGGAACATCCAACTGCCGAAAACCTGATACCCGACGTACGAAAAAATGTGGAAGCCATCCGCAAGTTTTTAACCGATAAGAATATTGT
>JBDUDE010000851.1:0-2631 GCA_040003105.1 Mucilaginibacter sp.
GGGCATATTGGGAAGGCATAAAAGATTACTATAAATCAAAAGAAGGTTACCTGCAGAGCCAGATTGGCAGCCCTGATGGTGAAGATTCGCCAAACAAAAAATACTACGACCCGCGCGTATGGTTACGCAAAGGTGAAGAAAGCTTTGTCAAAAGGCTGACCGAAGCGTTTGGTGATTTGAATTGTATTGATGTGAATAGCAAATTGTAATATATGTAGAGACGCAATACTTGCGTCTTTGAATACAATTACAAATAGAGACACAAGTATTGTGTCTCTGCGAGATAAAAAAGCGACAATGTCCACAAAACATTGTCGCTTTTTATTTTGTTCTGTATCAAACAGAACATCATGTCCCCAAAAAAGAATTTTTTCGAACGTTTTGCCAATTGGGCAACAAATGCAACCGGCAGTTCGGCGGCGTTTATTATTGCTGCAAGTGTTATATTAATTTGGATTGTAACCGGACCGGTTTTTCATTATTCGGATACCTGGCAGCTGATTATTAATACGGGTACCACCATTATCACTTTTTTAATGGTGTTTTTAATCCAGAAGTCGCAGAACAAGGATTCGAAGGCAGTACATCTGAAATTGAACGAATTGATTGCCTCGCACCAGGGCACAAGTAACCGCATGGTAAATATTGAAGACCTTACCGAAATTGAATTGGACCATTTGCATAAATTTTATGTACGATTAGCTAAATTAGCCGAAAAAGAAGGTGACCTCACCTGTACTCATTCAATTGATGCGGCCGAGGAAAATCACCTGAACAAGCATAATAGCTTTAAGGAACGAAAATCGTACAAAAATGCAGGCACCCATAACCGCAAGCAAAGTAACTGACCCCAAAGACCTTGAAATAGTATTCGCTATACGCCGCGATGTATTTGTAGGCGAACAAAACTGTCCGCCCGAACTGGAGTGGGAATTTGAAGATGAATCCACACACTTTTTAGCAAAATTAAACGGCGAACCTGCCGGCGCGTCCCGCTGGCGTAAAACCGACAAAGGCTACAAATTGGAACGTTTTGCCGTATTGCAGAAATTCAGGGCCTTCGGCGTAGGACAGGAACTGGTTAAAACTGTTTTGGCAGATTTACCTGCTGATGCAACCTATGTCTACCTGCATGCACAAATACAGGCTGTAAGCTTGTATGAAAAGTTTGGGTTTGAGAAAATTGGGCCGGAGTTTGAGGAAGCGGGGATTAGGCACTATAAAATGGTGAAAAATGAGTAAATTTGAGAAGCTGCAATTAAAGCTATTATCAGGTAGCGCTGATAATAACTTTAGTTTCGACGATTTAAGAAATATTCTTCTTCATTTCAATTTTATTGAACGAACAACTGGTGGCAGTCACCGAATATTTTATCGGGAGGGGATTGAAGAAATTATAAATATTCAACCGAAGGGTGGTAAAGCAAAACCATACCAGGTAAAACAAGTCCGACTTATTGTTTTAAAATATAAACTGATTGGTGATGGAAAATAAATATGAAATAATTTTGTACTGGAGTAAGGAAGACGAGGCTGTGATAGCCGAGGTGCCCGAATTAGCTGGCTGTATGGCTGATGGCGCAAATTATGCCGAGGCACTTTTTAACGCGGAATTTGTTATAGACCAATGGATAAAAACTGCGAAAGACTTAGGCCGGGACATTCCACTGCCGAAAGGAAAACTGATGTATGCCTAATTAAGATTTGTTGGCGTAATGTCTTCTGGATACAATAATTTATAGTCGGTAAATTCCTTCTCGAGATGAATTAATTCCGCTTTTTGAAGGTCTGACAATTCAACAAACGTTTCGATAAATTGCACTGTCGTATTTGAACCTTTTCTTACTTTGTTATTATCCATATCAATCATAAAGATAGGAAATTTACAAATATTTCCCCTGCGTATTCCATCGCCTCCCTGAATTTCACCATATCAAGCCCTGTGTCCTCGTTTTGAGCTTGAAGGTAACCAATTAGGTTTTCAGTAGCGATATTACCTGTAAGGTCGTCTGCGGCCATGGGGCAACCGCCGTAGCCTTTTATAGTAGTGTCAAAACGCCGGCAGCCGCTTTTGTAGGCTGCTTCAATTTTTTCGCGCCAGGTATCGGGTGTAGAGTGCAGGTGTATGCCAAATTCTGTATTGGGGAATTGGTTGGTAAGCGACGGATAGATATCATTTATCTGCGCAGCGCTGGCAGCGCCAATGGTATCAGCTAACGCAATCACCTTAATACCCTCATTAACCATTTTTCCTGCCCAGTCCTCAACGATGGAAACGTTCCATTCATCGCCATAAGGGTTACCAAAACCCATGGAAAGGTAAACCAAAATCTCCTTGTTGTTGGCTTTGCACAATTCATTTATCCGTTTTACGGTTTCAAAAGATTCCGCAATACCTGAATTTGTATTACGCCGCTGGAAGGTTTCAGAAATGGAAAAAGGAAACCCCAGGTAAGTTATTTCCGGGTGCTTTACTGCATCCTCAGCGCCTCTGTAATTGGCTATTATGGCCAACAGTTTTGATTTTGTATTTCTTAAATCAAGTTTGCTTAATACTTCGGCTGTATCACGCATTTGCGGGATAGCTTTTGGCGATACAAAGCTGCCGAAATCAATGGTATCAAACCCAAC
>JBDUDE010000096.1:0-8755 GCA_040003105.1 Mucilaginibacter sp.
ATGGATTTCTGTTTCCGTATACAAGGGAAACGTGTGCAGCAATGTTATTGTGCAGGGCATATTTTGCAATAGACATTAGAGGCGTTATTCCACTGCCGGCACCCCACAGAACAATATGTTTATCTGACAGATCAGCATCCGGGTTCAAAACAAAATCGCCCAGAGGCTGTAAAACCTCCAATACATCGCCTTCCTTAATCACATCTACCAGGTGATTGGAAACCACACCGCCAATAACTCTTTTTATTGTAACTTCTAATAACTCATCTATTCCGGGTGCTGAAGAGAAGGAGTACGGCCTGATGTATTTTCGTCCGTTTATTCTTACAATAAGTGTTAAGTACTGGCCAGGCAAATATTTAACCTTTTTTAAACCAGGCTGTTTAAAACACAAGGTAGCTGCATCATTAGATTCTTGTATAATTTTAACTACTTTAAGTGTGTACATTGTTTTGTGTTTTTCAAGTACTTAACCATCTTGTTCCGAATAAAAATTTCAACGGTTTGATTTTTATTCCTGCGAAATGATATACATGGCAGCTATAGCCAGAAAAGGTAACCTATAGAGCCAATCAAGGTAAAACGTTTAGATCAGTCTCTTGAAAATAGCCTGCTAAACCAGTTGCCTTTAACTTTTTTATCGGTTTCTCCATACCCGTAACCGTAGCCGTAACCGTACCCATAACCATAGCCGTAACCATAATAACCGCCTTTTTTGGTTTTTATATCATTAACAACCAAATACGGACGTTTAATTTTTTGGCTAACTTGTAAATCATTTATGATTTGCAATTGCGTTTTAAAAGTGTAATTCTGCCTAACAATAAATAAAGTTATATCAGCAAATTTTTCAATAAGTAAGGCATCCGAAACCAAACCAACGGGCGCACTATCTATTATTATATAATCAAAATGTTTCCGTTGCTCTTCAATCAATTCGCCTAATCTTTCATTTAATAGTAGTTCTGACGGATTGGGAGGTACGGGGCCTGAAGCAATAATGAAGGAGTTCTCCATTGTTGGTATGGGTTGCATCATATTTGTTATCGACATATTGCCGGCCGCCATGTAATTGCTAAAGCCATTTTTATTATCAATACCTAATGAAAATGCAAGTTTCGGTTTCCGAAGATCCAGTTCCATAAACAATACTTTTTTGCCACTCAGTGCAAGTGCTCCGCCTAAATTTAAACTGACGAAGGATTTACCTTCTCCGCTCATACTCGATGTAACCATGATTACCTGCGGAGAGTCGGTTTTGAGCAAGTAATTTAAATTAGTTCGCAAACCACGAAATTGTTCTGATATTACAGACCTTGAGTTTTTAGTAACCACCTGGCTTTCGCCATCATCACTGTGGCTCACCTCTCCAACAATCGGCACATCAGTAGCGTTTTCAATATCTGATTTTGAGGAAATCTTAACTTTTAGGGTTTCCTTAACAGATATAAAACCAAGCGGAGCCAAAAATGCTATGAATAACAGAAGGAAGAACGCAATAATTATGGGTTTTTTGGGTGGGAGATATTCACTTTTTGCATCATCAATTATCCTGGAGGTGGTTATTGTAGATGTTTTTGTAATGGCGGTTTCTTCCCTTTTTTGCAGTAAGTATAAATAAAGTGCTTCTTTAACGTTTTGCTGCCTTGTATAGTCGAGGAAGGTGCGTTCTTTGGCGGGAACACTTTTAATTAGTCCTGTAAATGAGTTGTTTTTAGACATTAATGCATTCCTGCTTATAATAATACTTTTTTTGTATTCAGTGATGCTTCTTAATAATGTTTCGCGGAACGTTTCCATTTGGTTATCCAGGTTTTTAACCGTTGGATTTTCATCTGTAGATGAAAGGCTTAGCCTGCCCCGCTGCATAACAAGATCATTGTATTGTGCCAGCGCCGCACCAAAATTTGCGTCCTGGATGGATAATGATGAGGGTACAACCTTTTTGTTGTTTGGATCATTCAAATATTTTTCAAGATCTGAAATTACCAGCAATTGAACTTCAAATGCGCTTAATTGCTTTTCGTAATCACTGGCACTTCCGATAAGGGCCTTTGATTGTTCCTGGACATCAGCAAGCTGATGGGTTTGTTTAAACTGCTGCAATTGATCTTCAACTCCTATTAACTGGGTACTAACTAAAGCCAACTCTCTATCAATAAAAGCCAGGGTACTATCAGCTATAGAAACTTTGTCCGCCAAATCTGCTTTCAGATAAAGCACCATCAACTCATGAAGTATTGCTTCTCCCTTTCCCGAGTGCGGATATCTGAGTTTGAGCTCAATTGTAGTCGACAACTTATCAGATAATGCTGCTTCGTATAAGGATGACATTTCCTCAACGGTTGATTCCTTAGATTCAATTTTTACAACATATCCCTTTTTTTCAATTGGATCGGTAGTTCTGTTGAATACAAGATCATATTGGTCAAGTTTTATAGGTTCTCCAAATTTGGATTTAATGTCAATGTTTTCTTTCGTGTTACTTAAGTGTACGATATTATTTTCAATGGCAACATCATACTGTTCTTTTGCAATTGAATCAGTTTTATAATGTACGTCAATAGTGAAAGGAGATTCCTTGTAAATTTCAATAGGTTTAAATGTGGCATTTCTAAATACCTTAACATTAAGTTGCAGCTTAGTTACAACATTAGTTATCAAGCTACGTGATTGTAATAACCGGACTTCATTATTGGCATTGTTAGGGATTCCAAGTAATGAAGAAACATCGGTTAGTGAGCCTAAGGCGCCAGCACCCATCATACCGGCGGCCCCGCCACCTCCGCTGCTGCCTGTTTGCTGAGATACCAGCACCATTGCCGTTGTTGTATACACCGGGGTGCTATATCTTTTATACGTCATAAATATCCCCATGAAAATTACTATACTGCCTAAAAATAATGGCCAGTGATTGATTATTTTTGCTACAAAAGCCTTTAAATCAAATCTTTCTTCACCATGTATACTGGTAATAACCTTTTTTTTATTTGAATATGTTTGATCTGACATAATATTTAACGCCTTGTTGCAAATACAATAATTAACGACAAAATGGTTCCGGCAATCGTGATATACCTGGTTTGAGAGGCATCGGTAGCATCAGATTTAGCTTTTCTTGCTTCAACGTATATAAAGTCGTTTTGACGCAGATAGAAATATGGCGCCGACATGATGTTGCTGTTTTTAAGATTGATACGGTATGGTGTCCTGGTGCCGTCCGGATTATCCCGGATCAATAATACGTTTTCTCTCTTTCCGAATATAGTTAGGTCGCCAGCAAGTGCCAAAGCGTCAAGTATGGTAACCTTTTCATTTGGCATTGTGTAAGTTCCGGGCCTCAATACTTCACCGGTAACATTTATTTTAAAATTTGCGAACCGAACATTAACCGTCGCATGTTTATAATATATATTAACCGCCGTTTGAACAACCTGGGTGGCTTCAAAAGTTGTTAAGCCGGCAAGCTTAACTTTTCCAACTATCGAAATATTAACGGTTCCTTCCTTATCTACCAGGTAACCAGACGAAGGACTTGCACCAACATTGGAAAAGAGGGCGGCCGCTCCTAAAGCAGTAACGTTACTACTTGTAACATTTCCGGTAGTAACAGTCCCCGAAGACTGAGGATCTATTGTTTGAATATTGATCGTTAATATATCATCGACCAATATTTTAGGTTCTGCGTACTCTACTTTAGCAATCGTTTTTAATTGCCCGGAATCTGGTATGTCCTGAAAATATTTGATTTTTTTCGTTGACGAGCAAGAGTTCGTGAACAAAATTAAAAAAAACAGAGGGCAATAAATTAAAAGTGTTATTTTATTCATTTAATTAATTGTTATTCGTAATAAATGCATCGCAAGATAACCAAAAATACAAATATTTACATCTTTTTTTTTATTATTTTCAATAAAAGCTTGATTTACTATCGTATTATGTAAATTTAATTTATGTTTTATATAGTTTTAACATAAAATTTACTGGCTATAATATAAAATATGGCATGAATTTAAGTTTTATTGAAAATTACTTAGTTTATTAACCGAATATTGATTTAGGTAACTGATTTTTGAGTTTTTTTTGACTTATTAGTCAATTTTTCGCGTTTTATTTTAATCTTATCCTTTTTTAGTTTAAAAAATGAAATAAACAGCGTGTCTTATTTTGTAATTTGGTATTTTAAAATAATAGGCCGGTGAATGAGGGATACAAATATCTTGTTTGCTGCCGCGGGCCCTTTATTGCTATATGAATATAATAGAACCCTAACTGCTGTCTTTATAGTGGGGCCTTTAGTAATATTTACGCAAAAACGCCTCCCGGTTTCCCGAAAGGCGTTTCAATTTATACCTGTAATAAGTTCTTCTTTATTTGGTACTAGCAGTAAACAGCGGTTTTAAGGTATACCAGGCCAATGCCGGGAAAAAAACCATCGGCACGGCAAGGCCCGGGAAAAGCTCCGGCGTTTTTATGCTTAAGGGCAACGAAATAGAAATAGGTATCATCACACAAGCAAAAGAAATGATAGAAAATAAGAAGTTGAATATTATTTCCCCGGTTTTACTTAACCACGTGGCCAAACCAAAATATATAAATGTGGCGAGCATGCAAACCATTACACTAATGCCGGTTATGCTGCCAATGTTCAATATTTTCGAAAAGTCAGCCTCTGTCGCAAAAAAGTAAATGCGATTGTAAATTACGCCTATAACCGCCGTAAGTATACTTGCCGCCAGTCCGTGAAAAAATGCTTTTTTAAACATTGCCCGTTATTTTGTAACCGGAACGGTAATATCAACCTTGAATTTCTGGCTGCCGTGGGCTGGCTCAGCGGTATTGATGTTGAAATCCATACGGTTTACTTCAAAACTACCTTTAAATGTGCTGCCATCAAATGTAAACGGTATGGTAGCTGGTTTTTGTACCCCGTGCATTTCAAGCGTGCCTGTTGCGGTATAGCCTGCTGTTGTTTTAGCTATTGACGATGACGTAAAGGTGATGCTTGGATATTTAGTAGCATCAAACCATTTTTCGCTTTTGGCGTGGGTGTTCTTCATGCCATTGCCGGTGTTAATACTCGCTACATCAATGCTGGTGTTGAATTTTGAGTTGGCAAGGTCGTTTGCATCAAAGCTGATGGCGCCTTTTAAACCACCAAACTCTCCCGATGGATCGCCGCCATCAAATTTAATGGAATAACCATCGGTAATTTTCCAATCCTGCGATTTAATTACAGTAAAAGCTGATGCAAAAAGCAGCGCTGCTGCCGCTGCGGGATAAATAAGTCTTTTCATTGTTGGTTTTTAAAGTTTTAGAATTATTAAGTGTTGTAAGTTTTGGTTTTAATATATGGTCAAATATATAATTATGCATGATTACCACGAACAAAAATAGATAGAGCATGTTTAAATATAGATTAACAGCTTCAGCGAGCCGACGAAAAGCATATATTCAAAGGTGCGCAACATCGCTGTATTTTAGCCAGCTGCTACTGAGCCAATACGACATTGCGGTAATGCAGGGTTGCCTGCGTCCCAAATCATAATTCAAAATCTTCTTTAAAATACATGTCTTTTAAGAAAGAATACTTTTTTAATACACAATTATATTTAGGAAAAGGAAATAATTTAAACTTTTTTGAGCTTATTCTGTTGTTACAAACGTTGATTATAAATAAATTATAATCGGTTAAAGTAAATCACATGCTTATGAAAATCAAATTTTTGTTACCAATAATTCTTTTGGTAGCGGTAGTAGCCCAAAGTTGCGTAAGCAATAAAAAATATGCCGAATTACAAGCAAATTATAATAAGTCGCTCGATACAAATAGCAAACTGAAGCAAAGCTGGCAAGTTACCCAGCAGGAGCTTTCGGGTAGCAGGGCCAGGGTTACCAGCCTTGAAGAACAAATTGCAGCGGCAAAAACAAATGCAGCCGGTTTGCAGGATGCCTTGAACAAATGTTTGGCAGGCAGCAACCAGGGTAATGTTAACATTGCCAAACTGGCCGACCAGATTACAGCATCGGATAAATACATCCGTCACTTGGTGGAGTTAAAAAACAAAAGCGACTCGCTTAACCAAATCCTTACCAACAACTTAACCCGTTCACTTAGTCCGGCTGAGGCACAGGGAGTTGACGTAAAGGTGCTTAAAGGCGTGGTTTATGTATCGCTGGCCGATAACATGCTCTACAAATCAGGCAGTTATGAAATTTCGCCTACTGCAAGTAGCTTGTTGGCGAAAGTTGCCAAAATTATTAACGATTATTCCAACTACGATGTGCTGATTGAGGGTAACACCGATAACGTGCCGATCAAACAGACTAACATCCGTAACAACTGGGATTTGAGTGGTTTAAGGGCGTCATCAGTAGTGCAGGCCTTGCAGACTACCTACAATGTTGACCCCAAGCGCTTAACTGCCGGTGGCCGTGGTGAGTTTAACCCGATAGCCGACAACAGCACGCCTGCAGGCAAGAGCCAGAACAGGCGTACCCAGATAATTATTACGCCTAAATTAGACCAGTTTATGGGCCTGATAGGCAAAGGTGATGAAGTTCCGAAAGGACAATAAGACAATGATTGATTAAAGTTTTGTAATGAAAACGCCTTGCGGGAAACTACAGGGCGTTTTCATTTTTAATTAGATAATAGTTTCCGATATTGATTTTTCGGGCAGAAAGGAAAATCACAAAGTTCATCCAAAAGTTCATCCTTTTAATCCCCAAATCCTTGAATTCCGGTCAATTCTTCACCCTGTTCTGCTCACTTTCCGATGCACTGTCGTTATGCTTGCGCATTGCAAGCTGTAGGTTAGTCCTTTTGGGGTAAAATTTCCGATAAGCATCGCCAAATAATCTGATATTGATATTAATTTAACACATCCCTGTGTTTTGTGTCAACTTATTAACTAAAAATCATTTTTATTACCATATCCGTATTGATGTGTCTTATTGTCTTATCTTTGAACCTATAGGGCAACACACAATGCCCTGATTTGATAACAAAAACAAAACTGATGAAACAAGGACTATTGATAGATATGGACGGGGTGATATACAGCGGCGAACAATTGATAACGGGAGCCGATAAGTTTATCGCCAAGCTGCTTGAAAAGAAAATTCCGTTTACGTTTATGACCAATAACAGCCAGCGCACCCGGCTGGAGGCTGTGCGTAAGCTTAAAAGTTTCGGTATTGAAGTTACCCAGGAACATGTTTACACAAGCGCCATGGCTACCGGCAAATTCCTTGGCGACCAGGGCCCTGGCGGCACTGCTTACGTTTTAGGCGAAGGCGGCTTGCTAACCAGCCTGCACGAAAACGGCATCACCCTGGTTGATACCGACCCCGAATTTGTAGTGCTTGGCGAAGGACGGAATTTTACTTTAGAAATGGTACAACGCGCTGTTGATATGATATTAGGCGGCGCAAAATTTATAACTACCAACCGCGACCCATCGCCAAAAAAACCCGGATGGAACAACCTGGGCATTGCCGCAACTACTGCCATGATTGAAGAAGCTACGGGTCGCAAAGCCTTTGTTACCGGCAAACCAAGCCCTGTGATGATGCGCTCGGCACGCAAATACCTTGGCCTGGAAACGGCTGAAACAACCGTGGTAGGTGATACCATGGAAACTGACATACAGGGCGGCGTGCAAATGGGCTATAAAACAATCCTGGTGCTATCGGGTATTGCGCAGAAAGAACAACTTAGCAACTATGCCTTTAAACCCGATTTAATTGTAAGTTCTGTTGATGCAATTGAGTTCCCGTTGAAATGGTGGTAGGGGGGAAAGTCCGGAAAAGTCTGAAAAGTCCGGAAGTCCGAAAGACGGAAATGAACAAGAAATTTGAAAAGAAATGTTTTTTGGTACCGGACAAACAACCTTTCGGACTTTACTGACTTCCCGACTTTCGGACTAAAATTCTTACTTCGTTTTAGCTTTTTCCTTCTCTGCCTTCAATTTCTTCTGCTCTAAAAAGAAACAATGCGCAGCGCAGGCATGCAGTTTGTAGTTCTGGTGAATGGTGCCAATGTTATGGCCCTGTGGGTCTAAAATAGCGCATTTTTCTTTGTCCAAATCTTTGGTTTGCAGCACATTTTCGCCTTTGTTATTATAGTAAAATCCATTTTTTTGTGCCTTTCCTAAAGTTTTCCCCTGGCTGTCGATAACATTGCCGTCCCTGTCGATAAAATATAACTTTTTACCGGTATTGTCTTTTACAATATTGTCTTTATCAATAAAGCCAAGTTTAGTTCCGTTTTCATTATTAATTTCACCTTTTTTGTTGATGAAGATTTTCGTGGCTTTTTCCTGGTGGGTTTGGGCGGTTGCTTTTGTTGATCCAACGGTTATAATAGCAAATAGTAATAATAGGGCATGTAGCTTTTTCATGTGGTTAATTTTTTTAAGTCAACACAAAATTGGCTATAGATGCTCGAATTAAACATGACGGTCGCCCGGTTAAAATGTGATTGTTATCAAAAAACAAAAGCCTGATAACCAGCAAGTCCGCAAATACATGTTAGTATCTGCGGGCTTTAGTCCTATTATTTCCGTCGCATGCTATTTGGCCGGCGCCAGCGTTGCTTTAACTTCGCCGCAAGTAAGCATTTTACTGCCGAAGTATGGATTTTTAATCTGATTGCTTTCGCTTAACCAATAGGCTTTTTTCATGGGACAATATTGCTGGTACAGTGTTGCGCTATTTAGCTTAATGGCTTTCAAAACTTCGTACATGTTCG
>JBDUDE010000555.1:0-8755 GCA_040003105.1 Mucilaginibacter sp.
GTCATCTGGGTTTTTATCTCCGAGATATTTCCAAACCAGGTAAGGGCACAGGGGCAAACCTTAGGCAGTTCAACACACTGGGTTATGGCAGCCATAATTGCTTTTAGCTTCCCATATTTTGCGGAGACCCTGGGCGGTGCAACTACCTTTTTCTTCTTCGCTTCCATGATGGTGTTGCAGCTAATTTTTGTGTGGCGCTGGATGCCCGAAACAAAAGGGAAATCCCTTGAACAAATAGAAACTTCCATCATAATGCATTAAATATTGAATCATGACGACAGAATCAAACTTCGCCCCGGCTTTATGTTATGGTGAAATCCTGTGGGATGTGCTTCCTGATGGGCCCCAGCCCGGCGGTGCGCCTTTAAACGTAGCCTATCATTTAAATAAAATGGGGTTATCAACCAGTATTATCAGCAAAATCGGGAATGACAGTAATGGTGAACGCTTAGTGAGCCTGATGGATACATGGGGCATCAATTTACAGTTTTTACAGGTGGATACTGTATATCCTACAAGCGAGGTTTTGGCCAAAATGAACGGCAATGAAGCAACCTATGAAATTGTTTTCCCGGTTGCCTGGGACTTCATTACCAAAAACAATAAAATCCAGTCGTCAATCAACTCATCTACTTACTTGGTGTATGGCAGTTTGGCCTCAAGAAATGATACGTCGAGAGATACGCTTTTTAAGCTGCTTGAAACTGATGCCATAAAAGTATTTGACATCAACCTGAGGCCTCCGTTTATGGAGCGCGACCTTTTGAAAATACTATTGGAAAAGGCCGACATCGTGAAACTTAACCAGGCTGAACTTGAACTGGTGCAAATTATTTTCAGCGGCCCGTTAAGTACCGAAGCGAGCCAGGTAAAATTTATACAGGAACGCTTTAATGTCGGCGAGGTAGTCATCACCAAAGGGGAATCCGGCGCCTCTTATTACACCAGTGAAAAGGGATACCATTTATGGGGAAACGAAGTAAAAGTGGCCGACACCATCGGCAGCGGCGACTCGTTCCTGGCAGCATTTATTGCTAACCACTACTTAAAGGCACAGCCCGAAATAATCTTAAAAAATGCAATAGCCATGGGCGCTTTTATTGCGACAAAGAAAGGAGGTTGCCCCGATTACATCATACAAGAATATGAAAACTTTAAAAGCAAAATGTTTTAAATAAACCAACTCAATAACCTAAAAAATAACTAAATGAGAAAATTATTACTTCTTTGTTCCTTTCTTATACTAATTATAAGTGAGGGATATGCGCAGTCCCGGATCATAAAGGGGACTGTGACAGACAATGCCTCCAAGCCATTGGACGGCGCTACCGTTGTGGTTGCAGGAACACAAAAAGCAACAACAACGGATGTTTTCGGAAATTTTCAGATAGCAGCTGAAAATGGCCAGACCATAACAGTTTCTTATGTCGGCGCAAAGCCGGTCTCTGTCGTCGTTACAGCGGATACAAAAACACTCCAGGTTCAAATTAAAGATTCAAATAACACCCTTAACGAAATTGTGGTAACAGGTTATATCTCCGAAAGAAAAAAGGACCTGACCGGTTCTGTTTCGGTTGTTGACTTAACGCCGGTAAAAAATAACAGTTCAGGTAATACCATGCAGGCTTTACAAGGCCGGGTTGCAGGTTTGTATATTGAAAAAGACGGATCGGTTAACGGGTCGACAAGCAGGATTCTAATCCGCGGAGCAAATACTTTGGGGAATAACAACCCATTGTACGTTATCGATGGGATACCTACTACGAGGCCCGAAGTGTTTCAAAATTTGTCACCGGCTAATATCGCCTCTGTTCAGGTGCTAAAGGATGCTTCGGCTGAATCAATCTATGGCTCACGTGCATCAAACGGCGTTATTATCGTTACCACCAAAAATGGCGGCAATACCCAGGACAAAGTTCAGTTCCAGCTCAATAACAGCACTTCGGTAGAATCTGAAAAATCGTCAAGATTTAAAATGCTAAGTTCGGCTGACAGGGGCAAAGCATTATGGCGGGCATCTGTAAATGATGGCCAGGACCCTGCCGCGGGTTATGGCGATATTTACACTTTCGATTGGAATAACAACTATCAAAATCCAGTGCTTAATAGTGTTACTCAAAAGCCTTTTGTGGGGGGCGACCCGAATACTCCGTCGGGTAATACAGATTGGCAAAGTGTGTTATATAAAGCCGCTATTGTTACCAATAACGATTTAACTGCCTCTGTGGGCAACAAAAATTCTTCGGTTCAAATTAACTTTGGCCACATCAGCAATAGCGGGCTTGTCAGGTTTACCAGGTATGCGCGCACTACAGGTAGCATTAATGCTTTATCGCATGCTTTTGATAATAAGGCAACTTTTGGGGTTAATATAAAATTAACCAATTCCAATGAAACGCTTACCACCAGGGACCTAGGTGGTGCATCCACCACGTTCCTGGCAGTTACATTAGCCCCCACCATCCCGGTATATCAAAAAGACGGGACTACCTATGCAGGTGAGTTAGGCGCCGGTTATTCTGACAGGAACAATCCCCTGCACATGCAGGACCTGGCGAAATGGAATAATGCAAACCGTTTAAACACATTTGGTAATGTTTTCCTGGAAATTCAGCCAATAAAGAATTTATTTATTAAGGCAAATTATGGTGCGGACAATTCAAACTATTTGAATAAGATAATTACGCCAACTTTTACCGAAGGCGCTTTAAGCCGTACTACCAATAGTTTGCTTTTTGATCAAAACCATTACTTAAGTACCACGCTATCAAATACAATCAGGTATAACCTTGATTTGAACGCCAATAATCATTTCAAATTTTTGGTGGGTACTGAATACGTTAAGACATTCACCGATTTCCAAACAACTAAAAAAGAAGGCTTCGCCCTGCAGACTGAAGATTATTTCACTTTAAATGCAGGGACCGGCAATACCACCGTTAGCGGCACATCGCTCGGTAATAGGTTACTTTCTGAATTTGGACGCCTGGATTACAATTATTCTGGTAAATACCTGGCCTCTCTTACAGTTCGCCGTGATGGCTCTTCAAGATTTGGTACCGATAACCAATACGGTATTTTTCCTGCCGCTTCAGCTGGATGGAGGATCGACAAAGAGGGTTTTATGAAAAATAATGGTATCTTCTCTGAATTAAAACTGAGAGTAGGTGTAGGCAGGGTTGGTAACCAGGAAATAGGTGATTTATCCCGTTTCGCCCTATATGATACGCGGTATGGCACTACCCAAAACCAACTGACACCCGGCTTTTGGGAACAATATATGAATATTGGCACCGCATATTCTTTAACGGGTGCCAACACCGGCTCACTACCTTCAGGCTTTGTTCAAACCCAGGCCGCAAATCCGGGACTCAAATGGGAAACTACCGATGAGGTAAATGCGGGCTTGGACTTTTCTATGTTTAATGATAAAATCTCGGGTTCATTTGATTATTTCACCCGGAAAACTACCGGCATTTTAATTACCCCCCCGGTTGCATCCGCACTTGGCGAGGGCCAGGCCAAAACAGTAAATGGTGCCTCAAAGAGTAACAGAGGCTGGGAATTTGTACTAACCTACCATGGGCAGGAAAAAGGAGATTTTAATTATAATGTAACGCTAAACTTCTCTCATTTCAGGGATAAAATTACCGAGCTTCCGGAGAATGTGAGGCCAGCATATGCAGGAAACATTGGAAACACAATTATCGGGCATTCGCAATTCGATATCTTCGGCTATAAAACTGACGGGCTTTTCCAATCGCAGGCAGAGGTTGACGCCGCTCCAACTCAAATCGGAGCAGGGCCGGGCAGAATTCGTTATGTGGATGTAAATAATGACCATAAAATTGATGCCAACGATCAAACATGGATTGGAACTACACTTCCGTCGTTGGAGTATGGTGCAAAGATCGACCTGACTTACAAAAAGTTTGACTTATCACTATTTGGATCTGGTGTTGCAGGCAGAAAAGGATTTGACGTGTATACGTTATATAATAACCTGATGCATAGCAGGGAAAATGTAGGCCCTGGTGTGTTTGATGCCTGGACCCCTCAACATACCAATACAAGTGTGCCGGCATTAACACTAAAAGATAATAATAACGAAGGCCGGACCTCTGATTATTTCATGGTTAATACTTCCTATTTCAAAGTTCGGAATATACAGGTTGGATATAGTATAATACCTAAAGCGATATTTACGAGAATACGGGTATTTGCTATGGCTGAAAACGTGTTTACCGTAAAAAGTAAAAAATATTTGAGCCCTGATCCTGAGAGAATTGACCTCGACCCAGTTCCGATTCCCAAGATCTTCAGTTTTGGTATTAATGCATCATTTTAAAAAATATTCGATATGAAAACGAAAATATTTATAACAACAATTTTATCGGGGCTGATAATTCTTGGCTCCTGTAAAAAAGCATTGGACTATACGCCAAAAGGGGTACTGTCTTCGTCAGATTTAAAATCACCAACAGCAATAGAGGGTTTAGTAACAGCGGCGTATGCGGCAATTGGCAATGGTGATATGATAGGGCCAATTTACAGCAAATGGGCTTACGGCAGCGTACGTTCAGACGATGCTTACAAAGGCGGCGGCGGCACCGGGGATGTGGGCGAAATTGATGCTATGGAGCATTATAACCTGGTTACGCCGTCAATGGATGCCTTTGTATCCCGCACCTGGAAAAATTTGTTCAAATCTATATCAAGAGCAAATGTGGCGCTTAGAGCGGTTAATTCACTTTCTGATGCTGAATTCCCCAACAAAAAAACACGTTTGGCCGAATTGAGGTTTTTAAGGGCGCATAGCTATTTTACCATGAAATTGTTATATAAAAATATACCAATTTTTGATGAAAATGCAACTTCGGATGATATCCTCAAGGTTTCCAATACTTTATCAAATGACGAAGCATGGAACAAAATTGCCGCTGATTTCCAGTACGCCGTTGACAATCTTCCGGAGACTCAGCCTGAATTAGCCCGGGCAAATAAATTAGCTGCTGAAGCGTATTTGGCCAAATTAAAATTATACCAGGCGTATGAACAAGACGCCACTCATCATGTGGTAAATATTAATCAAACCAGGTTACAGGAGGTGGTAACGCTCACCCAGGCAGTTATTGCTTCCGGTAAGTATTCATTGAGCCCTGATATAGCTGATGATTTTCTTCCTGAAACAGAAAATGGACCAGAGTCGGTATTCGCCATACAGTTCACCATCAATGATGGAACAACTGCCGGCCGCATGAATTTTGAAGATGGTTTGAATTATCCCCATGGCGCACCACAATACGGCTGCTGCGGGTTTCATGCAGCCAGTCAAAATCTTGTTAATGCCTTCACAACCGATGCAAATGGATTGCCAAATTTCGACACCTTCAACAACAGCATAGCTAATTTGCCGACGGCCACTGTCGATGTGAGGTTAGATCATACTGTTGGTATCGACGGACATCCTTATAAGTACGATAATACAAAACCGTTCAGCAATAGCTGGGTGCGCGACCCGGGTGTTTATGGTAACTTTCACACCATGCGTAACCAGCAACTGGCTACAAGCGCATCGTATTTTAAACTGGGGCCATTTATGGGATCGGCAAAGAATTATGATATCATTAGATATGATGATGTTTTATTAATGCAAGCCGAAGCTTATATCCAATTAGGGCAACAGGCGAGTGCGCTGCCATTAATTAACCAGATCAGGGCCAGGGCTGCTGCCAGCACCGGCAGGCTCAAAAAAGCCGACAATACTTTCCCTTCAAACTACAACCTGAAGCCGTACACCGCAGCTAACTGGACCCAGGCCTATGCGCTCAAAGCCCTGCAATGGGAACGGCGTTTAGAGTTTGCAACCGAAGGTGAACGTTTCTTCGACCTGGTTCGCTGGGGAATTGCAGAACAAACTTTGAACAACTATATTAATGTTGAAAAAGTTAGAAGAACATTTTTAGCTACGGCCAAATTTACTGCCGGGCGGGATGAATACCTCCCGATTCCGCAATCCGAGATTTTATTTACCAACGGATTATATAAACAAAACCCCGGATACTAAAAATAATTAATGAACTTTAACGGATGGCTGGCCCGGGTACACCGGAGCCGGACATCCGTTAGTTAAGATCATCAGGGAGTACGTCAGGTATCAGGCTATCCCGTTTACGCTGTTAATTATCAAACTATGAAAATAATAACCAAACTGTTGTCTTTATTGATTTGTGTCTCCGCATGCCATTTTGCAGCAGCGCAATCAGCAAGCAAGCCTTATAGTGACCTGTACAGGCCCCAACTGCACTTTTCCCCAAAGGCGCACTGGACTAACGACCCTAATGGCATGGTTTACTACAAAGGGACCTACCACTTGTTCTTCCAATATTACCCTGACGCCACCGTTTGGGGGCCAATGCATTGGGGGCATGCAATAAGTAAGGATTTGATGCATTGGAAAGAATTGCCGATTGCGCTATACCCCGATAGTTTGGGCTATATCTTTTCGGGCAGCGCGGTAGTCGATTCCAATAATACAAGTGGTTTTGGCAAGGATGGTAAAATTCCTTTAGTGGCCATCTTCACACACCACGACCCGAAAGGCGAGAAAGAAGGGAAAAATAATTTCCAAAATGAAAGCCTTGCCTATAGCTTAGACGAAGGCAACACCTGGACAAAATACAGCGGTAACCCGGTTTTAAAAAATCCGGGCATTAAGGATTTTCGCGACCCGAAAGTAATGTGGTATGCCAAAGAGAAAAAGTGGGTGATGACTTTAGCAACGCTCGACCACATCACATTCTATTCGTCCCCTAACCTGAAAGACTGGAAAAAAGAAAGTGAATTCGGTAAAGAAATTGGCGCTCATGGCGGAGTATGGGAATGCCCTGATCTGTTTCCGCTGAAATTAAATGGAAAAACTTATTGGGTATTGATCGTAAACCTTAATCCGGGCGGGCCTAACGGCGGATCGGCTACACAATACTTTATAGGTGAATTTGATGGCAATAAGTTTACCACCATCGATAATGACACGCGCTGGGCTGATTACGGCCCCGATGAATATGCGGGCATTACATGGAGCAATACCGGCAGCCGTAAAATATTTTTAGGCTGGATGAGTAACTGGCAATATGCCAACCAGGTACCCACGGAAAAGTGGCGCAATGCAATGACCATTCCCAAAGAACTTGGGCTAAAACAGGTGGGTGGTAAGATATTGGTGACGTCTAATCCCGTAAAAGAGTTAGCCGGCATTGAACGCGCGCCTGTTGATGTAAGTAACACCCTGTTAACAGGAAAGAGCGTAAAACCTATCCCGAATCAATTCATCTTAAAATTCAATATTAACAAGCTCAATGATTATTCGGTGATACTTTCAAATGATGCGGGAGAGAAATTGATTATCGGGTATGATAATGCTAAAAAGCAATATTATATCGATAGGGCAAAGTCTGGCAAAATTGATTTCAATCCTGAATTTGCCAAAACGGCATTTGCTCCCCGGCTAACCGGCACTACATCATCAGATATTGAATTGGTAGTTGATATATCATCCGTTGAATTGTTTGCAGATAATGGTTTGACCGCAATGACAAGTATTTTTTTTCCGACCATGCCGTTTAATCATCTGCAAATTCAAAATAGCAAAGGCACAATTATTAAAAACTTGAAATTATTGCCATTAAAGTCGATTTGGCAAAAGGCAGGGCATTAAGATTACACAGATAGAGATTCTGTGATTGAGTTGATTGATTATGGCGCTTCCGGTGAGATGGGAGCGCCTTTTTTGGATTAGGGGGTGATCGCCAAACCAGGTGGAACTCGAGCATTTACAGGAGCAATTGGCGAAATTAAACAAATTGCAAGCCGGTTAAGCCCGTACCCTTCTCCTTAATTCATGATATTAATTGGATTTTTCACCAGGGAATTACAAGTAAGCTGTTGATAATAAGTAATTTGACATTTAATAAAATTAGATTTTTTACTTAAAGCGTAACGAAGAAGGTAAAATGCAGTTTACTACTTATTTCTTTGTGGCCTGTTCCGGACTAATGAGTTTTGAAGGATTTTACAAAACAAATTAACTGCGGACAACCAATAATAAACCATCACCATTTCAAGCAGGATTATTTTCTGCCCCGGGTGTTGTGGGACACCAATTTATAGATAAAAGAAATTTCTTAATTAATGAACAGGCGCATATTTGTAAAAAACACCGTGGCGGTTAGTGCCGGCTTAATGCTGAGCAAAGTGCCATCGTTTGCAGGCACAGCATTCCCGGCTGTACGGGTACCGGCGGCTAACCGGAAATTCAGCAGCAAAGTCATTGAAGACGCTATAAATGAGTTTCAATCATCGGTAAAGGATAAGGAACTGGCCTGGCTTTTTAACAACTGCTTCCCCAACACGTTGGATACTACCGTAACCTTCACCATCCAGCAGGGCAAGCCCGACACTTATGTAATAACAGGCGACATTGATGCCATGTGGCTGCGCGACAGCAGCGCACAGGTATGGCCGTACCTTAATTTTATTAAGCAGGACAAAAACCTGCAGCAACTGGTGGCCGGCGTAATAAACCACCAGGCAAAATGTGTACTGAGGGACCCCTACGCCAACGCTTTTTATAACGACCCAAACAAGGTTGGCGAGTGGGCGCACGATGTTACCAAAATGCAGCCCGGCTTACATGAGCGGAAATGGGAAATAGATTCATTGTGCTATCCTATCCGCCTGGCGCACAAATACTGGG
>JBDUDE010000979.1:0-2612 GCA_040003105.1 Mucilaginibacter sp.
GGCTTAAAATAAACGGCAGCGAGCTGAATATATCGTCAGAAGATATTGACTTTGCAAACGAAGCGCACGAGCGTTTAAGCTGCCAGTACGAAGGCGAGGATATGGAAATTGGTTTTAACGCCCGCTTCCTTATCGAGATGCTTAAAAACCTGAGCTGCGAAGAAGTATCGCTCGAAATGTCGACACCTAACCGCGCGGGTATCCTTTTACCGCAGGGTGGTGACGAAAACGAGGATGTGCTGATGCTGGTGATGCCGGTAATGTTGAATAGCTATGCATAAAGGTGAGTAGTGAATGGAGAGTGGTGAGTTTTGTAATGCTGATTAACGGCTGCCAACTCGCTACTGCAAACTAATAAAAAGAGTCCGGCGTAAAAACCGGACTTTTTTGTTCGCCACGATAACAAAACTTATTATAAGCAGTTATAATAGCATTTACTGTATGAGTACCAGGTTAACCGTTTTATTTTTTATTGCCGTTGTAGGGCTGGCATCGTGTAAAAGCGATGATAATGTATTTACCAAAAAGGTTTCAACATATATCAATGTGGTGAACGCATCGGCAGATAACATTAATTTTTATGTAAACGGTACCCGCCAAAACAATACTTCGGCTTTAACCCCTGGCGGCCAAACTTTTTACCTTACAGTTCCTGCCGGGGCGCAAAACTTCCAGATTAAAAAAGACGGCAGCCCCGACTATTTAATAAGTATCCCGTTGAATTTAAAGGACACTGTATACCATTCGCTTTACATTGCCGGCGAATCCCTTGATAATACATTGGCGACGACTGATAGCATACCGAGTGATACCTTTGCCAATCATAAAAATAACATGCAGCTACGGTTTGTACATACAACACCCGGCGCCGGCGCGTTTGATGTTAAAGTTGGCGATACGCTTAAATTTCACCAGGTGTTTAAAACATCGTCTACGTTTTTATCGATTGGCAGCGGGTTAAAAGAAATAAAGGTTTACGAACCCGGTTCATCAACCCCTAAAATAGATACTATTGTATCCCTGTCGCCAAAAAAAGGATACACTATTTACACAGTGGGGACGCTAACCGGCACGGGCAGTTCAAAGTTCAAACTGGGGGTAGCACTTAATTTTAATACGCAATGAGCTCAAAAATAAAATGGAAAATATCGGCATGGCTGTTTGCTTCTTTGTCAATATTTTGGTTCGTTTCCATGTTATCATCCTGCGGTAAGGGCGCCAATGTAAGTACTGCAAACCTTAACATTAAATACGAAGTGCTTAATTTAAGTCCCGATGTTCTGCCTGTCGATATTTACATAAGATTCCTAAAAACAAATAACAGCCCATTCAGATATTCGGTTAACCAGGGTTATTTTACAGTACCCTATACTGATACACCGTTCATAATACGGTCGGACAGGATAAACGGCGGACCGGCGTTACTCAAAAGATCTGACATTTTAACCAGGAACGCACAATACAGCCTTTTTATCACCGGTACACTTGCCGACAATTCACTTACGACAATTTTTACAGTGGATACCGCCACCCTGCCGAAAGTTGGTCGCGGCAAGATACGTTTTGTTGATGCATCGCCTTCGGGTATCAACGGGCTTGATGTTTACGCGAATGGAACAAAAGCTTTCAATAAAATAATCTACCCAAAACCCTCTGACTTCGTGGAGTTGCCTATAGGCAACTACGATTTCCAGATATATGCCACAGGCTCGCCGTTATTGTTAAATAAGCTTTCGAACGTACAGATTGACGATGGCAAGCTGTATACCTTATATGCTTACGGCTATACTACCCGCTCCGACTCTGCAGCTTTTACTGCGGCTATGATTACGAATAAATAGGTTGTAAAAGTTGTAGTTGTTGTAAAGGTTGTAATTGTTACAACCCATGTAAGAATTACAACTCGTTCTTTTACCGTTTGCAACTTTTATAACACTTACAACTTTTTCAACCTCTCCAACACTTACAACTAAATTTCCTACTTTTGCCCAAAAGCAAAACAGTGGAAGTAATTAAAGGCATTATCGATTTTATTTTACACATCGACAAGCACTTGTCGGATATTATAAGCCAATACCATGGCCTTACCTATTTGATACTGTTCGCCATAATTTTTGCCGAAACCGGCTTTGTAGTTACCCCGTTTTTGCCGGGCGATTCACTGTTATTTGCTGCAGGTGCATTGATTGCCGGTGGCGCCACAGGCTTAAACATATTTTTATTGGGAATTATCTTGATAGTTGCCGCATTTGCCGGCAACACCGTTAACTACCTGCTCGGCAACTATTTGGGGCCAAAAGTATTTAAAGAAAAAAATAAGATATTAAAGCTCGACTATTACCTGCAAACCAAAGCGTTTTTTGACAAGCATGGCGGTAAGGCGGTTATTTTCAGCCGGTTTATGCCAATAATTCGTACCATTGCCCCCTTTGTGGCAGGTGTCGGCAAAATGCCGATTGGCCGTTACAGTTTATACAATATTATAGGCGGTGCAGCATGGATAGTTCTTTTCCTGTTTGCAGGCTATCAACTGGGTACTGTGCCGTTTTTTAAAAATCATTTTGCGCTGATAGGCGTTGCTATTATATTAATTTCAATTATCCCGCCAATTT
>JBDUDE010000736.1:0-2611 GCA_040003105.1 Mucilaginibacter sp.
TTCCCGCAAGCGTTCCATTTGGCCCGCGTTTAGGTAGCCCGTTTTCATAGCTACACAATGATTTAAACAACCAGGCATTTTGTTGATCGCGTAGACAGGATAGTTAAATACGTGTCGCTTATTTACCGGTCGGAGGCCCACCCGATAAATAGAGCCGACAACGGGGGGCCTCAACCCCGATTCAGTTTGTGCAAAAATTGCACATACT
Organism: Mucilaginibacter sp.; assembly: GCA_040003105.1. Classification (GTDB taxonomy): domain Bacteria; phylum Bacteroidota; class Bacteroidia; order Sphingobacteriales; family Sphingobacteriaceae; genus Mucilaginibacter. Next base: position 209 of record JBDUDE010000736.1, read on the forward strand.
GCCGCTGGTGGTAAAGTTACCTCTTCTGGCGCGAGTATCCGGTCCGGCCTGCGGAGGTGGGCTACTCGTGCCTCGCTGACAGGTACCCCCCTGCTCCCGCAAGCGTTCCATTTTTTCGCTGCCGCCCCGATTTATCGGGGCCGTAGCGAAAAAACGCTCGCGGAAGCTGGGAGCCGACCTGGCGCAAAATTCTGTGCCGGCCAAACAACTGCCTACCTCCCTTGCCAACAGCATATTAAGCACAACGCCTTTTTCAATTCGGGGAGGCATTATAAAGCAGTAATTCAATTATTATTCCGGCATTTTGCTTATGTCATTGCCATTCCATTGGAAGAGTTATCCGGTTATGATGGTTGCCCCCGTCATATTTTTGAAAATCAGCTTGCGTTTTACATTAAGCGCATCGGGGCTATCAAAATAACCATTTACCCATGAACCGTCTTCGGCCAAAAAGGGGTTAAAGTTTTTGACATTGCTGTTCAGCCACTCTCTGAAGGAAAAATGATCGAAAAGGCGGACGTATTCCGTAAAATATTTGTCTGCCACAGTCTGATCACCCTTTATTACTAATGTGTTCTCATCATTTAATGAAGTAGAATTTGTGCTGTAGTTAGCCGAACCTGAAATCACTATGGGAGTTTGGCCCAATGGGTCAATCAAGATTATCTTGTTGTGAAGGAAATCAACCCCGCTTTTGATGAGCTTTCCAGCGGAAGTTTCTGCCACCCAATTATCCACTGGTGAGTGAATGTAAGCGCCTGCGGTAACTTCTACATCTTTATCGTCTGTTTGGAAGGTATTGAATTTCGCCTTTTTGTCGAGCAAAATATAACGTATATATGGTTTATCCTTTTCAAATACTTCCTGAAAACGCTTATCGACGTTAAAGGGATATATACAGCAAACCATTTGGTTGGCCTCGTCTATCAGTGCAGCATACTGGTCAAGCATGTTGTTATTTGCTCTTGGGCTAAAAAACACCGATATACCAGGTTGAATGTCTGCGGCCTTAATGTCCGGGCAGTCTTTAAGTTTCATAACCGCTGCCCTGTAAGCATCGCGGCCCAAATTTTGGTCAACCAGTTTCCAGTAGGCGTAATATTTTTCTGCCGTTGGCGGGTCGCTGATGATGTGCCCGGTATCGCAGTGCCCGAAAATTCCTTTTGCCGAAATATTGGTTGAGCCGGTCCACACTTTCAGGGCTTTGTCATTATGATCTATCAGTATAAAAAATTTGTTATGCGCCTGCGTCACTTCGTTGTCGCGCACCGTTGTGACTAACGATTGACTGTGCGTAGCCGCTAAGGCAGCTTTATTTTCATCGCCATAATTTTTAGCGTCATATACAATGTTCACATCCACGCCGCCGGTCTGCAATCTTTTCAGCAGTTGCAGAATTGCCGGGTAATGAAATTCGTAACAGGCTCCCCTGATCTTTTGACCCGGCTGTGCCTGTGAAAGAAACGACACCATACCTTCATATAAGCCGCGAGAAAGCCAATCGACAGCTTTTTGGTTCACTACGCTTTCGTCCGCATCGAATGGTTTATCAAAACCAAATTGCTCCGAGTAAAACTGGCTGCCCGACACACCCCGATTAAAATAAACGCCATGCACCCCTGCTATATTCATTTCGGCTTTAATGGTGATTTGCGCCTGAAGTGACCGGTCGGGGTTAGTCGAAGCGCCTTTTAACGCTGTAATGATATAGGTATATTCAAGGCCGGGAGTTACCGTGAAATCTTTCCATAGAAAACTTTGCACCGGGTGAATATAGGTTGGGTATTTTTGCCCTTTTACTTGTGCCAGGTCTTTTTTATCAATTTTTACAATCGAGTTGAAAAATTTTTGCCCTTCCAGCCATATCCTTTTTTTACTGACCGTTTCGACGCGCTCAAAAGCGAACCCCAATAAATCGGCTGGTTTATGTTTCATATCCAAAGAAATGACAACGGTATTGGTGCCGGAAACGGCATAAACTTCCAGTTCGGAAGCGATATTTTTGACACGCATGTTGGTAAGGTTTAGAGGTGTATATTTAAAGGTTTTAATTATTGATGCAATATAATAAAACATTGATAACTATTTATTAAGAAATATTATTTTCTACTGCTGTCGCCTTGAGCCGCAAGTATCCACGCACGATGAACTCACCCCAATTCAGTTAGTGCAAAAAATTGCACATACTGCCGCTGGTGGTAAAAAACACCTTATCGTAATTTTATAACCCCGACGTCATTATTTTGGTTACCGGTAAATAGTACCAAGGCCATTGTATTTATTAAAGACCTGACAATCAGAATGTTTCACAGCGTTCCGGGTGTTCCATGCGGGCAAAAATGGAACGGTTGGAGCCCCGGCTCCCGCAGGCATTCCATTGTTGCGCTGAGTTCCCGCCTTGTG
>JBDUDE010000884.1:0-8711 GCA_040003105.1 Mucilaginibacter sp.
GTGCTAACGGACGGGACCTACTATTACAATACCCCCGGTTTTATTTATCCTGACCCCGGGTTGCAGAATGGCAATACATTTTATTCCATTCATTTTGCGTTTACCGATGGTTTTGTCGGCAACGCGCCTGTTGGCACTTACAGCGGCGCTGTTGTTGTTTCTGCATTTGACGGACGCAATGGCTTTTTAAGCAGCAATTACAAGCTTGTTTATACAACGGGCGACATGGTTGTAGATCCTGCGCCGCTAACCATTACGGCAAAGCCGGTAAGCACACCCTACGGCACCACGCTTACTAATGTTGCTGCTTCAACTGATTTTACGCTGACCGGTTTGCAAAACGGCGAAACTATCGGCAGCGTGAACATATCCTACGGCAGCGGTGCTGCCGCTACAGACCCTGCCAATGTTTATACCGGTTCAGTAGCTGTTTCGGGAGCGACCGGCGGAACATTTAACCCCGCTAACTATGATATCCATTACGTACCAGCCGATATTACAGTTAATGGCGCACCGGTTCCTGCCATTGCGGTAACCAGCCTGCCGTCGCCCGTTAATACCATTTATGGCACGCCCTCCGCATCAAGCAATTTCACTATATCCGGCAGCACGCTGTCAACAGGTATCACCGTAACGCCGCCTGCGGGTTTCGAGGTGAGCACCGATAATATTAATTTTAGTCCGACGGTTATCGCGGGCGCTGCCGGAACCGTGAATGCGACTATTTATATACGGCTGACTGCAACAACCGATGCAGGGCCTTACAATGGACCAATTACGTTAACATCCGGCGCCACACAAACCACGGTGGCAATGCCTGTAAGCATTGTTAGCCCTGCACCGCTAACCATTGCCGGGATAAATGAGAATAAAACCTACGGAACGGCGCTGCAAAACTATACCGGCCCCGGAAAATATACGATCACGGCGGGAAGCTTAAAAAACGGGAATACTATTAACACAATTTTAATTAGCTATGGTTTGGGTGCTGCGGCTGGCGCCTCTGTCGGCACATACTCCGGTTCGGTAATGCCTGGCGCGGTTACGGGTGCCAATGGCTTTAAGGCAGGTAACTATACAATCACCCCTTCAAATGCAGACATCATTGTTTTTCCGGTAACTTTAACGGTTACCGCTGACGACCAAGCACGGAAATACGGCGCTGATAACCCGGTGTTGACATTTACTTATAGCGGCTTTGTGAATGGCGACACCGAAGCACAGTTAACTACGCCACCAACCATATCAACCACAGCAACAACGATATCGCAACCCGGTAAATATCCCATTAGTGTAAGTGCCGCGGTATCGCCCAACTACACCTTTGTTTATATTAATGGCGTGCTTACCATTAATGCGTTGCCCAATGCCATTTTGGTTGTTCCAAACACTTTTACGCCCAACGGCGATGGTATAAACGATACGTGGAACCTGCCCGCCCTTATTTCATATCCAAATTGTGCAGTAAACATCTATGACAGATATGGCCAGATGGTATTCCATTCCGTTGGCTATGCCACACCCTGGGATGGCCGGTATAACAACAAAAATGTGCCGACAGGCGTGTATTATTACCTAATAGACCGGAAAAACAATACAGAATTAGTATCAGGAAGCTTAACGGTGCTCAGGTAATCATCCTTTAAACAGGCAATAGCCTAAGATGATTTAGGCCGACTTAAGAAGTGCCATTAACAAGCGGTATCACCTTTTTGCCAATCAGCTCAATGGCTTTCATCAGTTGTGTGTGCGTAAGCCCGGCATTATCCATCTGGAAAGTAAACCTGTCGATGCCGCCAAGGGCCTCGCTGTGGCGTAACAGCTTTTCGGCAACCTGCTCCGGTCCGCCGACAACCAACACTCCTTTTGGCGCAACAAGCGTGTCGAACTGCGACTTGGTAACAGGCGGCCAGCCGCGCTCCCTGCCAAGTTTGGTCCATAACTCGGCATAACCCGGGTAATAATCGGCCAGGGCCTGTTCATTTGTAGCGCCCACATACCCGGGAGAGTGCAGGCCGACCTTTAGCTGCCCCGGCGTGAACCCAGCCCTGTCCCCGGCTTCCCGGTACAAGTCTATTAATGGCCGAAAGCGATTTGTTTCCCCACCAATTACAGCAACCATCAATGGTAATCCCAGGGCTCCAGCCCGGGCGAACGAAGCGGGTGTGCCGCCAACACCTAACCAAACCGGCAGTTTTTGCTGCAATGGCCGGGGATAAACAGGCTGGTTATGCAACGCCGGGCGGAACTTGCCCTGCCAGGTGATAAATTCGTTATCACGTATCTGCAATAGCAAATCCAGCTTCTCTTTAAAAAGTGCGTCGTAATCGTCGAGGTTAAAGCCAAAGAGCGGGTAAGCTTCAATTGATGAGCCCCGGCCAACCACCAGTTCCGCGCGGCCCTTTGATACCAGGTCGAGCGTGGCGAAGTTTTGGAAGACCCGCACCGGGTCGGCGGCGCTTAAAACTGTAACCGCGCTGGTTAAGCGGATGCGTTTGGTCCGCGCCGCAGCCGCAGCAAGAATAACCGCCGTGGCCGAATCAAGGAATTCCTTTTTATGATGCTTGCCAATACCGAAAACATCGAGGCCAGCCTCGTCCGCAAGTTCTATCCTTTCCAGCAGCTGCGCCATGGCGTCAACGCTGCTGAGCGAATTGTTGGTGCCGTACATGGCGGAAGCAAAGCTATCTATACCTATTTCCATTTGTTTTTAATGGTGCTATTGAGTTCGAAAGTAATAATTACTGAATTGCTTTTGGTCACAGGGGATTCATTATAGCGTATCCCTGGGATTAGTTTTCAACTTCATGATAATGTTCAATAAACCATTGAAGCGCTGCGTTTTTGCTTATAAGCCAATACCACTTCGGTATTCACCGGTATATTTTTGCAAATATGATTAAACCCGGTAACTTCGGCCCAACCAAAAATTAAGCATGAAAACGGATTATTCAAAAAAGGCGACAAACCAGGAAATAAGAGAAAGATTTGACAACGACACCGAGCGTTTTTCGAACCTCGAAACCGGCCAGCAAACCACTATTGATGCGCCGCTGACTATGGAGCTATGTACCGAAGCGGCAAAGTATGCTAACCCGCATGCAACCGAGCTGCTGGATATAGGTTGTGGCGCGGGTAATTATACGCTGAAGATGTTAAGCAAGGTCCCCGGCCTTAACTGCACATTGAATGATTTGAGTTTGCCGATGTTACAAAAAGCCAAAGAAAGGGTCTCGCCGCAAACAGGAGGCGCGGTTACTTTAATCCAGGATGACATGCGCAACCTGGACCTGCCGGACAATCACTTTGATATTATTCTTGCCGCAGCCACCCTGCACCATTTACGCGATGACGACGACTGGGAGCTGATGTTTAATAAGATTTATAAAGCGCTGAAACCGGGGGGCAGCTTTTGGGTGTCTGACTTAATTGCCCATGACTCCGAAGTAATCACCAAGCTTTTTGAAGATAAGTATGGCAGTTATTTGGAAACGCTGGGCGGCCCCGAATACCGCCAAAAAGTATTTGACTATGTAAACTATGAAGATACTCCCCGATCGCTGAATTATCAGCTTGCATTGCTTGCTAAAGTTGGATTTAGTAACGTAGAGGTATTACATAAAAACTCGTGCTTTGCTGCGTTTGGGGGGATAAAATAGGGCCATTTAACTTTTATTAAGCCTAGCTACGGTATTGGCTAATACTTTGATTTTTTTTGTATCTTGTTTTGATAAATTTGAAGTGCTATCGCAAGTTTCATGATGGTACCCGACCGCCCAGCTCCCTATGACAGAATTGCTTAAACAAAATATTAGCAGCCATATCACACTTGCGGCGTCTCAAACCGAAGCGTTTTGCAGCTTATTTCAGCAGCGGCTGATTAAGAAAAAGGACTTCTTGCTGCGTGCGGGCGATGTCTGCAAGTTTGAGGGCTTTGTTACAAAAGGGCTTTTTCGGGTTTATCATATTGATAAAAACGGTGATGAGCAGATTCTTTATTTTGCCATCGAAAACTGGTGGGTAACGGATATTGACAGCTTTACGAATAGCTTGCCATCGCAGCTTTATATTGAAGCGCTTGAAGACAGCGAAGTTCTGTTGGTCTCGAAAAAAGACAAAGAGTTTGCTTACACAAATATACCCGAAATAGAAAAGCTGTTTAGGGTAATGACTCAAAAAACCCACGTTGCCTTACAACGACGAATGGTAGATAATTTGAGTAAAACGGCCGACCAGCGCTATGCCGACTTTATAGAAAAATATCCGCAAATATATCAGCGCCTTTCCAATCTTCAAATGGCCGCCTACCTGGGCATCAGTCACGAATTTTTAAGTAAAATACGACACAAGCTTGCCCACAAAAAGTAAACGGAATTTGATTTATTGAACTTGTTCAATCTTTCCTGGTACCCGATGCCCCCATCTTTGCATCGTCATTAACAACAAAAAAATGAAACCAGTTATTTCAACAGCTTTTTTAATCATCTTAATTTTATTAAAAATGGACGTACAGGCACAAAGTTTCAAAACCATTGAAACAAACAGTTTAACACTGCAAGTTTACAACGCATCAGAGAAAAGTTTTGGCGTTTCTTCGGTTATCGTATCAGGAAAAACGGATGCGGTTCTGATCGACGCGCAATTCACCCTGGCCGATGCTGAAAACGTAGCGCAGCAAATCAAAAAATCAGGCAAAAAATTAACCGCTATTTATGTTTCTTATGGCGACCCTGATTTTTATTTCGGATTGGAAGTATTCAAGAAATATTTTCCGGAAGTTACAGCTTATGCCGCACCGGCAACAGTAGAGCACATTAAAGCGACGGCCCAGAAAAAATTAGACGTATGGGGCGCACAATTGGGTAAAAACATTACTTCGAATGTTATACTACCACAAGTTTTAAAAGGCAATAGCATTGACCTGGAAGGCCAAAAAATAGAGATCGTGGGTTTAGAAGAATTTCCAACCAAAACTTTTGTGTGGATACCATCCATAAAAGCAGCGGTTGGTGGTATCAATGTTTTTGGAACCACTTTTAATCTTTGGATGGCAGATGCACAAACACCAGAGGCCCGCCAGCAATGGATAAATGTTTTGGACAAAATTGAGGCGCTGCAGCCGGCAATTGTGGTTCCGGCCCACGCCAAATCTGAAAGCGCATTCGATTTGAGCGCTGTGAAGCATACAAAAACTTATATACAGTTTTATGAAGAGGTTTTGAAAACTAACAAAACATCAGATGCTATTATAGCCGCAATAAAAGCCAAATATCCTGCGCTTGCTTTTGATATCGCCCTGCAACTAGGCGCAAAAGTAAACTCCGGCGAAATGAAATGGTAAAATTATCAACATGGTTCAACCCGGCAGTGTTTATTGCGCTGCCGGGTTGTTCTTTAAATTAAAAACAAATGACAAATTTAGAGATAGTAAAGAGCACATACGAGGGCAAAACATCTGAAGAAAACGGCAGGAACCTGGCTGAACATGTTGCTGAAAATATAGCCTGGACCGAAGCCAAAGGATTTCCATATGGGGGTACCTATATCGGTTTGGAAAATATTACAAAGAACGTTTTTAGCCGCTTAGGCAATGAATGGATCAATTACAAGTTCGCGCCCGAAGACTATGTTGCAAGTGAGGATAAGGTAGTTGCTTATGGCACTTACACGGGTACTTACAAAGCAACAGGCCGGTTAATGGAGGCCAGGGTAGCCCACCTTTGGAAATTAAAGGCAGGCAAGATCATCAGCTTTGAACAATTTGTAGACAGCCAGCCGGTAAACGACTCGATGAAATAAGGCTGCACCCCCTTTGCGGTTTATTTATTTCCTTGGCCAATACGACCACAAAACACCAAACAAACAGGCAATAAGCACTACGCTGTATTCCATCCCGTCTCTGCCGCCGCCCACAACAAACCAGCCATGGTGCATATGATCGAGCAGGATACCCATGATAAGAACGACGATATGACAAATGCAGGCCGGAACAACCAGGCGCTGGATTATAAGGGCTACGCTGGAAGCTAAGGTAGAAAGGGTGATGAACCATGCCAGCGCTACGCCCAGCGGGAAGCCAATGGAACCCAGGAATTCACCGAACCCGTTCACATCGCCTCCTATTATCCGGGTGATGGAATGAACGCTTAATACGAGCGCTACAACGATACGAACAATATCCAGGCCGCGGTTGGGGCGGGATGAGGGGGTGATGAGCCAATTCTGTGCCATACAAAGTTTTCGGGTTAATGATTTAAATTTTATCGGGACGAATATCGTGGCCGAACCAGAAAGGATCTGTGCAGAAATGCTCAATTTTTAAACAGGCGTTTTTTATTCAATAACCCAACATCTGCACAATAGCGCCGCAGCTCATATAAGTCATAGCAACCACTACGGCCACCCCCAAAATGGTGAGCCATAAGGGTTGTTTATAAGCAAACACAATTTTGGAGCGATAGGCTGCTACGAGCATTACACCTAAGGCAATGGGTAAAATGCAACCATTAATGGCGCCGACAGTCAGCAGGGTTTTAACCGGCTTTCCAATTATCTCAAATATGATACAGGATACGATGATAAACCCAATGATAACCTCCCGGTTGAATTTTAATATCACCGGGTGGAAGCTTTTTATAAACGAAACCGAAGTATAGGCCGAACCCACCACCGAAGAGATGCCCGCCGACCATATCACCAAACCAAATATCTTATACCCCAATGCACCGCTGGCTAATTGAAATACCGACGCGGCAGGATTATCCGGGTTTAATTTTCCGCCCGCGCTAACCACGCCCAGGGCAGCTATAAACAGCAACAGCCGCATGGTTGATGCCAGCCCGATGGCACTTAGCGCGCCTTTGTTAATGGCCGGCAAATTTGCTATCCCGGTCTGCCGGGCGTCCAGCAGGCGGTGGGCACCGGAAAATGTGATATAGCCCCCCACTGTTCCACCAACAATTGTTAGTACGGCGGTAAAGCTAAAATGCGTGGGATTAACGGCCCTCAATGCGGCTTCGGCTAAAGGCGGTTTGCTGATATAAGCTATAAACAGCGCAAGCGATATTTTAAGCAGGCCCATGGTTTTGGCAAAGGTGTCCATCACCTTTCCCGCTTCTTTATAAATGAAAATGCCGATGGCAATAATTGCGCTCATGGCCGCCCCCTGGCTAACGCTTACGCCGAACAATACGTTTAAACCCAAGCCGGCGCCTGCAATATTGCCTACATTAAACGCCATGCCGCCTAAAAATACCCGGAAAGAAAGGAAATAACCAAGGCCCGGGAATACCTTATTGGCAATATCCTGCGCGGGTTTATCGGCTACGGCTATGATGCGCCATATATTGAGCTGGGCTATGGCATCCAGCAAAATAGAAAGCAGGATGACAAAGCCAAAGCTGGCGCCTAACTGGGCTGTAAACACAGCGGTTTGGGTCAAAAACCCTGGTCCGATAGCCGACGAGGCCATCAGGAATGCTGCACCTAATAAAACGCTCCAGTTAGCTTTTTTTGTCATATAGCCGGGGCTTTGATGATAATGCCCTCGCTTTGAAGTTTTAAACGGATCATTTTGGCGAACTCCACGGCATGCAGGCCATCGCCGTGCAGGCATAAGGTCTCAGCTTTCAGCGGGATATTCTTTTTGTTGACAGAAACCACCTGTTGCTGTTTCACCATCATTAAAACCTGTGCGATGGATTGTTGCTCGTCGGTAATCAGCGCATTGCCTTGTGTGCGGGGCGTCAGCGAGCCATCATCCTGGTAGGTGCGGTCGGCAAATACTTCAGAAGCGGTAACAAGGCCGGTTTTTTTAGCAGCTTCTATCATTTCGCTCCCGGCCAGCGCGTATAAAATTAAAGTGGAATCAAAATCGTGCACCGCCTCGACAATTGCCTTGGCCAGCGCGGTATCTTTTGCCGCCATATTATATAAAGCCCCATGAGCTTTAACATGGTGCAGTTTACCACCCGCCGCTTTCACAAAACCACATAAAGCGCCAACCTGGTAAAGCGTCATTTGGTAAGCCTCATTTGCGGATATTTTCATCTCTCTTCGCCCGAAACCCTGCAAATCAGGCAGGCCGGGATGCGCGCCGATAGCCACCCCCTTTTGTATAGCCATTTTAACCGTGTGCTGCATTACCCCCGGGTCGCCGGCGTGGAAACCACAGGCTATATTGACGGAGCTGATATAATCCATTAAAATACCGTCATTAGGCATCGGGTAGTTGCCAAAGGCCTCGCCCATATCGCAGTTTAAATCAATGACTTGCATAGTACGGTATTAAAATGTTATAAAAATATGCTTTTTAAAGCAGTTGTTAGTTTGCTCAACTCATCTTCTCTTTTAAGATAGAGAACTTCAGCCTCACGCCGGCTTATTTCTTTAAAATAAATGGTGTCCCCGGGTTTCAATTGGCCGCACAAAGGTAAATCAACCGAAGCTACCTGTGCGATCCGGGGGTAGCCACCGGTTGTCTGACAGTCGGCCATCAGCAAAATCATTTGGCCATTGCCGGTAATCTGGATGGTTCCCGGCGTAACCGCGGTCGAAATTAGTTCGTCATTTTTTGCGCGGATAATTTCAGGCCCCTCCAAATGAAACCCCATGCGGTTACTATGCCTGCTCAATACATAAGGGGCCGAAAAAAAATCAGCAACAGATTGACTATTAAACCAATCAGCCTCCCTGCCCGGGGTGACCCGGAT
>JBDUDE010000669.1:0-2597 GCA_040003105.1 Mucilaginibacter sp.
AATGCTACAAAATAAATAATATTTTTTCTACCCCACAACTTTTCTGCTTGACCCCTTATTTATCTGATTAACAGTAATATGTGTAAAAAACAAAGCCATGTCAGAACGAAAATTCATACTGATCATGGCTTTGTACCCAGAGCCGGGGTCGAACCGGCACGGCCTTGCGACCACAGGTGTTTGAGACCAGCGCGTCTACCGATTCCGCCATCTGGGCATTTTTGTTCGGTAGTATTCCGCTAAAAGCGGGATGCAAATGTATTTAAACTCTCCTTAATTCGCAACAGGTATTTTTGTCTAAAATACAAATCTGCAATTTTATTTAAACGGTCTTCTTTGGCGGTATCGTCCAGGTTTTCATATCCCGCGGTGTGTGCGGCTATGCTTTCGTCAATATCTCCCTCAATAGCAAGCACTTCGGCGGTTATATGGCCAAGTGCTGCAGCATCGTCAACTTCCATCAGCCGCTCATTAATGTCCATCATCTCCATTAAAAAATCTGATGGCAGCTGCGGTTTTGCACCGTCTTCGAGCAAATTATGGGTGCGTAAAATATATTCTAGGCGTTTGTAAGGGTCGGAAAGGCTGTGATAAGCCTTGTTATTTATCGTAGATAGCTCCAGAATCTCCTGCTGTTTTTCGTCGCTTTCGTTGGCATGAAAATCAGGATGATATTTTTTGCTCAGCTCGTAAAACTTCTTCTTCAGTAAAGCGACATCAGGGGTGAATGATTCAGGGATACCGTAAAATTCAAAATAATTCATGGAGCAAAGGTAGTCCGAAAGTCCGGAAGTCGGAAAGTCCGAAAGAAGAAAATAGCATAGGAAAGACATTGTAGCATATTAAAAGTTATTCGATATTCCATTGCAGCGTCTTTCGGACTTCAGGGCTTTCCGACTTTCGGACTAAAAGAATTATCTTTGCACATTATTCCCACACTTATGTTATTTGAACAAATGCGGCAGAAGCCGTTCTTTATATTGGGCCCCTGTGTAATGGAAAACCAGGAGCTTTTGTACACCGTGGCCGAAAAGGTTGCGGAAGCCGGGCAGAAGTACAATGTACCGGTTATTTTTAAATCATCGTTTGATAAGGCCAACCGTACGTCGATACATTCGTACCGTGGCCCGGGACTTGAAAAAGGCATGGAAATGATGCTGAAAGTTAAGGAGCGCTTTAACCTGCCACTGATTACCGACATACACGAAAGCTACCAGGCGGCAATTGCCGGTGAAGTATTTGATGTTTTGCAAATACCGGCATTCTTGTGCCGTCAGACCGACTTATTAGTGGCCGCCGCCAAAACGGGTAAGATTGTTAATATTAAAAAGGCGCAGTTCCTATCAGGCCAGGATATGTTTTACCCGGCACAAAAAGTGGCTGAAGCAGGGAATTCGCAGGTTATTTTAACCGAACGCGGCAATACGTATGGCTACAACAACCTTGCTGTAGATTTCAGGAATATTTATGATATGAAGAAATTCGGTTACCCGGTTTGCATGGATTGTACACATTCAGTGCAACGCCCGGGCGCTGCGGGCGGCAAAACCGGCGGAGATCGTACTTTTGTTCCTATGATGGCGCTCGCAGCAAAGGCTTTTGGCGCTGATGGCTATTTTATGGAAATACACCCCGACCCGGATAACGCGCTAAGCGATGGGCCTAACATGGTAAAATTACAGGATCTGGATAAAGTAATGGCGCCATTAGTCAGCTAATATGAAAGATATTGCCAAAAGGGTTTTTGATACCGAGATTGAATCGCTGCGTTTTGTAGCCGATTCAATTGACGACGAGTTTAGCCGCGTGGTTAATGCCATATTGAATGCAACCGGTAAGCTGATAGTTATAGGAATAGGCAAGTCGGGTATTATTGGTAAAAAAATCGCGGCTACTTTTGCCAGCACGGGTACACCCAGTTTTTTCCTGCATCCAGGTGAAGCGTTTCACGGCGACTTGGGCATGGTTGGGGCCGATGATATGGTTATCCTGATATCATACTCGGGCGAAACCGATGAAGTGCTTAAACTGATTCCATTTTTGGAATGGAACAAAAATGTGATCATCGGCATAACGGGGAACCCAAATTCAACCGTTGCAAAAAACAGCAGGTACCATTTAAATATCTGTATTAAACAGGAGGCCTGCCCGCTGGCCCTCGCGCCCACATCGTCGACCACGGCGGCATTGGTTATGGGTGATGCACTGGCTGTAGCATTAATGGAGTCGCGCCAGTTTCAGCATGAGGATTTTGCCCGTTTCCATCCCGGTGGTAGCCTGGGGCGCAAATTGCTGGTGCGCGTAAAAGATTTAATGCGGACAGATAAGTTGCCGTTCATCAGCGTAGATGCATCGTTTACCGAACTTTTATTAATGATGAGCGAGGGCCGGTTAGGTATGGTGATTGTTGGCGACACGGATAAGGTTGAAGGAATTGTGACTGATGGCGATTTGCGCCGCGCCCTGTTTAAAAACCCGGATACCAGTCAGCTTACCCTTGAAGGTATGATGACCAAAACGCCGGTATTTATCAGCGAAACCGAATTTATTAACCGCGCCGAACAATTAATGATTGATAAAAAGATAACCACGGTGCT
>JBDUDE010000554.1:0-2592 GCA_040003105.1 Mucilaginibacter sp.
TTCCAGCTGTATTGCGGCAGCAGGTAGGCGTTGCCGGTTTGGTAGGTATATTTATTAATGATAAAATAAAACGGGTTAAGGTTTTGAAATACCGGCCTGTCGATACGGCGGCTGGCAGTAAGTGTAAAGCTGTTTGCTGTATCTGCCTGGTAGCTGATATAGCCGCTCGGGAAAAACTGCCCGTAATTACGCGAAAAAGCCGAATCTTTTTGGATGGCATTCCCTAACTGGTGCGCTCTATATCCCGTATGCTCATACCTTACCCCTGCCTGGATGGTTAGTTTGTCCAGCTTTTTTTCTATCGAGCTGTAAACGGCGCTGATATTTTCGTGATATAAAAAGTGGTTGCTTTTGGTGTTATCGTCAACCCATTGCCCGCCAACCAGGTTTTGATACGCAGCCAGGTTGTCGGTATTGCTGTATGACGATTTTACACCCGCTTCCAGCGTGCTGTTTTTATCAATCTTTAAAGTATAATCAACCTTACCCGAAGCAATATTTATTGTGGTAGGGATGTCGCTATGTGATTCTTCGGTGTAACCGCCCGGCGCAAGTAAATGGTTTGTAAAGTCTTGCAGGCTACCGATGGTGTAATGCAGGTAATCGAAATCGGCCGCCAAATCCTGCGAGTCCGAAATGGTATGCCTCAAATTGAGGTTTATCGCGCCGTTTTTAAAACAGCCGGTATTTTTGTTACCTGTAAAAATTGCTGAATCGAGCGCGCCATTGGGCTCCAGCCAACTAGCGGTTGCGCTATTGTTACCTGAACGATGGATTAACGTACCTGTAAGTACTATGCCAAGGGTTGTTTTTGGGCTGATATAATAGTCGAGCCCGGTTTTAACCGTATTGTTAACAAAATTGCCTTTAAAATATGACGGCTGCTTCAGTTGCGAAGTAAGATTTCCGTTTTCGTCATAGTATTTCCGCAGGGCATACAAATCCGTCAGGTACTGAACAATGTTAACGTTGTAGTTAAAAAAGGTATTTATTTTCCCTACCCGGTAATTTAAAACCAGGCTATTGTTATTTTTAGGATAAACGCCTTCGCCAAAACTAGTGGTAAAGGAGCCGTTAAAGCCCTTAATTTTGTTCTTTTTTGTTTTGATGTTGATGATACCGGCATTGCCGCTGGCATCGTACCGGGCGGTTGGATTTGCAATCAATTCAATTTGAGCCACCTGTGTGGAGCTCATGCTGCTGAGCAAATTATTCAGATCAGCGCCCGAAAGGTAAGTCGGTTTATCATCGATGGTAATTAACACGCCCGTTTTGCCCTGCAAAGCTATCCCGCCGTTCTTGTCCACCGTTACCCCTGGCGATTTTTCCAATACCTCGAGTACCGTAGTGCCCGCATTGGTTACCGATGCCTCAACGTTTACAATCACTTTGCCCTTTTGCTGTTCGATAGCGGCGGTATGGGCTGTTACATCAACCTGCTGCAAAACGGTATTTAGCGGTTGCAGTTTTATGGTATCGATGTTTTCGGCAGGTAAATTGTAAACGTGCGTAGTTTGCGGTTTATATCCTGTAAAGGTAACTATAAAGGCATAAGCTCCAGCCTTTACATTTTGGAATGAGGCTTTGCCACTGGCGTTACTAACCACAGTTTTTACCGGTTTGGTGTTGGCCAGCAATTTTACTGTGGCCCCATCAACCGGCTGCGATTTTTCATTTTGAATAATAAGGGATACGTTACCGGTTGCCGACTGGCCCCATACATCGAAGTATAACAAAGATAAAACAAGGAAACAAAAAATCTTTTGGATGGATGGCATCAAAATGTGTCAGTTATTATAACACTGCAAAGTATCATTACCCGCAGTTTTTAAATATGTAAATATCACCTTTTAGAGGAGTTCTAAGTTTTGAGTCGAAAGTCCTGAGCCTTAAGTCAAAATGCAATTCTAACATTATTGACCTTGCACCCCTTTCGCCTTTCAGACTTTACTAACTTTCGGACTTTCCGGACTTCTTAATAAACACCGCCCCCATTAGTGCGCCTAAAAAAGCCAGTCCTGCCGAGGTACGCATAATTTTGGCATAAGCACTGATGAAACTCTCATGAAAAACTTTCTTCATAGCCTGTTCGTCCGTTATAATACCATAGGGTACATGTGCGTTCCCAAGATTTGCTGACTGAGCCATAATTTCCTGTTTCTGCTGGTAATTAAGGTTAACATCCCTTAACCGCGGTTGAAGCGCGCCGCTAAAAAATAAAACCGCCAGCGCGCCGAAAATGGCATTGGCAAATACGCCCGCTATGCGCGACACAGCATTATTTACGCCCGATGCCGTGCCCGAATAATGGTCGCTTACCGAACTCATCACAGCGGCAGTTAGCGGCGCAACGGTAAATGACACGCCCAGCCCGAAAACGATTACGCCCGGAAAAAATGTTGCCCAATAATCGCCGGGGCCGTTCGTTTGCTTAATAAAGGATAACATCAATAAGCCCACACCCGCAGCAGCCGGGCCGCAAATCAATAGCAATCTTGGACCAAATTTATCGGCAAGCCCGCCGGCAAAACGGGCTAGGCTAATCATCATAATTGTAAACGGCAAAAATGTGAGCCCGCTTTGCAATTGGGT
>JBDUDE010000852.1:0-2591 GCA_040003105.1 Mucilaginibacter sp.
GGCATAAACCAGCAATTTGGCCTTTGGGTCGGCTTTAAAAATCTTATTTAAATTTCGGGCCATTACCGAGTCGCGGAAACGACTGCAATAGTTGGGGTCTTTGGTTTTGTTGTCGCAATCTTCTATGGATTCGTAGGCGACCAGCTTAAAATGCAGGCGCAGGGCTTCCCGTACCATTTCGCCAAAAATAGGTTCAATTGTATAAGTGCCCGTATTATAGTCCAGGTATTGCTTTTGATTTATTAAGGTATCATCCAACGTTTCTATTGCCATGTACCGGTAACCAGCATCGTAAAATTTTTTAAGCATAGGTAGCACAAATGCCCTGTGAAAGGGGAGATGGTGGGCTTCATTAATCATGGTAACCTGGTGCTGTTTTGCCTGCGTGGTGATATAATCAGCAGCATCAACAAAAGTATGTTGCTTAACAAATGCAGTATCGTAGCCAGTTCCATCGGTTGACCGCCGGTCATGAAATGCGGCAGCCCTGTACAAAAGCGTTTGCCGGTAATCGCCCAGGTACGAGTAATAAGTCATCATGGCCTGCCGCCAGTTGCTTAAACCTAAAAAATCGGAAGCATAAGCTTTAATATGGCCGATTGCTTTAATCGGGGCGAGGTAATTCTCTGGGTTTTTCTCCGCCGTTTTCCCCGCAATTTGGAATGAATTTTGGGCAGGGGTTTGTGCAATTGAAGTTTTTATGCCGATAAAAAACAGCGTGATAACAAAGGCTGAAAATTTTCTCATAAATCAAAACTAATAATTTAGTTTTGATTCGAAAAGATTATTTTAAACTTGATTGCTTTCGCATATAAGCTTGAGTAACTGTTCCTTCACCTGTCTTGTAACCAGCCCAATCTTGCCATCGCCAATAAACTTCCTGTCAATTGCCGCAACAGGGTAGGCATATTGCGTAGTGCTTGTTATAAAGGCTTCCTGCGCATTTGTAAGGTCATCCAGTGTAAGGTCTCTTTCAACAATAGTATAACCATCCACTTTAAAATCCAACACCTTGCTGCGGGTAATGCCGCGTAAAATATTATTGGCGGCGGTTATAATTTCGTTACCGGATACAATCCAGAAGTTAGCGCGCGGGCATTCCGTAATTATGCCGTTGTTGTGATACAAAACATCATCAAAGCCGTTCTCTTTCATAAAAGGATGAAGACGCACCGCCATCAGATAATCGATGGTTTTTATTGATGGCAGCTGCCGCTGGTGATTAATAGTGGCCAATTTTAACCCGGTTTCAACCTGGTTTTCCTCTTTAAAGCTAAGAGGATATTGCAATATAATCAGATTTGCCCTACCCATTTTGTAGCCATCTTCGGAATAGCCGCCGGTAAGCAACAATTTTATACCCGAGTTAGGCATATTGTTGCGTTCCATTACCTCATCGATAGCATTTCGCAACTCAGCGCGACTAAGCGATACATCGAGGTGCATTTCTTTTGCCGAATTGTAAAACCGGTTAAAATGATCCTCCATAAATATCGGGCGACCATCAACCACTTTAAAATAGTCGAAAATACCGTAGCCCCGGTGCATGGCCAAATCGGCAACGCCAACTTTGGCATCGTCCGCCAAAACCAGCTGGTTGTTTATGGATACATACTTACCTGCCATAGTATCAAGATTTACGATTTACCCGATTTTGACCCGCCTGCACCACCCATGCTGAATATATTTTCGCCATAGCTTACCACCAAATTATCGCGCTCGCGCTGGCGTTTTAAGGCAACGTCGATAAGTGTTTTAAGCAACTGGGCAAAGTTTTTATCCGTAGCATCCCACAGGTAAAATGATAATGACCCTGGGATGGTGTTTATTTCGTTTACGTAAACTTTATTGTCTTTTTTATCCACCAAAAAGTCGATACGGGACACACCGGAGCAAGATAAGATCCTAAAGGTTTCCCTGGCTAACTCCTGTATCAGCTGGGTTTGCTCTTTGGGGATATTGGCAGGTATCTGACGCTTGGTGCTGGTCATTCCTTTTGATGAGCCGCCTTTTGTATTGCTAACATACTTGTCCTTATAGCTCAATATATCGCCTGCACCCAAAGGCTCCTCACATACCGAGGCCGTTTGGTTGGCCGAATCGCCTAATACCGAACAGTTAATTTCTTTGAGGTCAACTACCATCCGCTCAACCAAAATACGGCTGCTAAAACGACCGGCAAGTTCAACCGCTTCAATCAGGGCTGCTTCATCTACTGCTTTTGACACACCCACGCTCGAACCCAGGTTTGATGGCTTCACTATAACGGGGAAACCAATTTTTTTGATGTCTTCGATAATGGCGTCCTTATCCATATGCCAGCTGCGGTCGGTGAACCAGGTATAGTCAACCACTGGCAGCTTGCTTTCTTTCAGCACCATCTTCATCATTATCTTATCCATGCCGATGGCCGAGGAAAGTACATCGCAGCCCACGTAGGGGATGCCTTTCAATTCCAGCAGACCTTGCAGGGAGCCATCTTCGCCGTTGGTACCGTGAATGATAGGGAACGCGATATCAATTTTACCCAATTCCCGGCTTTTCCAAATCGAACTTTGTACAGCGTTGATGGTGAAATCCCCAAAGGTTGG
>JBDUDE010000403.1:0-8661 GCA_040003105.1 Mucilaginibacter sp.
TATGCTCGCGGCCTGTTTTTGTATCAAATGTCAACGGTTTTTGCAGCAGCCGATTGCCGTTCAATACCAATTTCAGCTCGATGGAGTCTGTCATGCCTTCCTGCATAAAACGCCACACAGCGTTAATGGTGTCGCCTTTCGCGATGCCATTAAGCGTTCCTTGGCGACTGTCTTTCTGATAAGGCAGCCAATTCATCTGGCCGGTTACCTTGTTGTTTTTTATTGCCAGCTCGATGGTGGTGCTGTCCTGGTTTTTGGTGCCTTCGGTCAATAAGAAGCAACGGGAGGTATCTGTGGCCACAGCGTGGGATTTCGTCAGCAGGCTTGAGTCAGCGGGTTTATCACTGTCTTTATTTTCAGTTTTAGGGCCGTTCGGCGAGCAGGCTGTAATAAATAAAACAGCTGCACACATAATATTTAAATACTTCATATATGGTATGACATTTTTGGCCCGATAAAGTTTGTGCAAACGCAAATCAAAAAAAAAGCCCGACCAGTTTAAAGACGGTCGGGCCAGGTATACTTTAAAAAAACTACTTGTAACTCACATCGTTCCACCGCAGTTCATTCCTCAACTGCTCGAGCTTTGTATCTTTCCCGATCCGGATAAATTCAAGCCCGGCCATGTCGGCAAAATCCTGCAAATGCTCGGCCGTTAAATTCTGGCTGTAGGCAGTATGGTGTGCGCCACCGGCGTATATCCAGGCCGCACAGCCGGTTTTCATATCCGGGTAAGGTTTCCAAAGCACGCGGGCCACGGGCAGGTGTGGTAAATCATTCTGCGGTTCAACGGCCTCTACCTCGTTTATTAACAGGCGGAAACGGTTACCCATATCCACAATAGATGCATTTAAAGCCGGACCGCCGGATACGTTAAATACCAGCCTGGCCGGGTCGGCTTTGCCGCCTATGCCGAGGGGGTGAACTTCTAATGCTGCTTTGCCATTGGCTAATGATGCATCAATCTCCAGCATGTGCGAGCCTAAAACCAGTTGATTATCAGGATCAAAGTGGTAGGTGTAATCTTCCATAAAAGCATTGCCGCCTTTAAGACCGCTACCCATTACTTTAAAGGCGCGTACTAAAGCGGCTGTTTTCCAGTCGCCTTCACCGGCAAAACCGTAGCCTGCGGCCATTAAGCGTTGTGCAGCAATACCTGGCAGTTGTATCATGCCGTGCAAATCCTCGAAGGTATCGGTGAAGCCTTTAAAGCCGCCGTCTTCTAAAAACTTCTTTAAGCCGAGCTCAATTTTTGCAGCATCGTAAACCGATTGGTGTTTAGCTCCGCCTTTGCGCAAATCGTCGGCCATGGTGTAGGTTACCTCGTATTCGGCAAGTAGGCCGTCAACCGCATCGTCGCTTATGCTATCAATCACTTTCACCAAATCGCCAACGCCGTAGGTATTTACTGAGTAACCGAATTTTAATTCTGCTTCAACCTTATCGCCTTCGGTAACAGCTACGTAACGCATGTTATCGCCAATACGGGCAAATTTCGCGCCTTGCCAGTCGTGCCAGCCGGCTGCTGCCCGTGCCCAGGCGTTTATTTGGCCTAGTACTTCAGGATCTTGCCAATGGCCTACCACAACCTTGCGGTTTTTGCGCATGCGCGATACTATGAAACCAAACTCGCGGTCACCGTGGGCGCTCTGGTTCAGGTTCATAAAATCCATATCGATAGAACTCCACGGAATGTCGCGGTTAAACTGCGTGTGCAAGTGCAGCATTGGTTTTTGCAAAATGCTCAAACCACGAATCCACATTTTAGCAGGGGAGAAGGTATGCATCCAGGTTATGATACCAATACAGTTTGCGGTGGTGTTTGCATCCTGCAGGGTGGCATAAATTTCTTCCGGCGTTTTAACAACCGGTTTATAAACCACGCGAACCGGCGTACCGGCTGCGCCATCCAACCCATTTGCAATTTGCTGCGAATGCTCAGCTACCAGTTTTAAAGTTTCTTCCCCATACAAGTGCTGGCTCCCGGTTATAAACCACACTTCAAATGCTTTTAAATCTATCATGTTATAATTAGTGAATTGGTGAGTTGTGAATGTTTTTAATTGGTGAATTAGTGATTTAATGAATTAGTGAGTTGTATTTAGTTTTCAATATTTGAATTGTAACGAGCTTTGCTTTTAAACTGCTACTGCTACCCGCTACTGCTACGTCCCCGCCACATCAACTCTGCCCGTAGTAAGAATCCGGCCCGTGCTTGCGCTCAAAATGCTTTTTAATTAATGAATCTTTTAAACGCGGGGCATTTTTATTTATTTGCTCGGTTAAATAGGCCATTTGGGCTACCGATTCTAAAACCGCACTATTGTAAACTGCTTTTTCGGCGGTTTTACCCCAGGTAAAGGGGGCATGGTTGCCCACCAGCACCATTTCGGTTTCTTTGTAGTCAAGTCCGGCTTTTTCGAAATGGTTTATAATCTGGAAACCGGTTTCATATTCGTAATCACCCCTAATCATTTCGTCGTCCATGGGTGGCGCGCAGGGGATATCAACCGTTAAATGGTCGGCGTGCGTGGTGCCGAATATGGGTATGCACCGTTGCGACTGCGCCCAGGATGTGGCGTAAGTTGAATGGGTATGCACAATACCATTTATACCCGCCCAATGTTTGTACAGCACCGCATGGGTTTTGGTATCCGATGATGGCCTTAAATCCCCCTCGATTGTATTGCCGTCAAAATCAACAATCACCATTTTTTCCGGCGAAAGTTCATCATAAGGTACGCCGCTTGGTTTTATGGCAAAAACGCCCAGTTCGCGGTCGGCTGCGCTTACATTGCCGAAGGTAAATAGCACCAGGCCCAGTTTGGGTAGTTGCATATTTGCATCGTAGGCGCTTTGTTTTATATGCTGATATTTGCTCATTTGTTCTTCCTCATCGTTATCGCACAGGGCGGTGCCCTGTGCTGGTGGGTTGCGCCCTTTCAGGGCTTTTAGTTTCGAGTTCTACCTATTAATATTGACCCTGAACGGGTCTAATCCGTCAGCGCAGGTCAATGGCCTGCGCGAAACCGGCGATAAAATTCGCGATAATTATTTGTTTACTGCACTTCAATAAATTTCCCCAAAGCAGCGTACTGCTCATACCTCTTCTGATAAACCTGTTTAAGCCCTTCATTCGGAGAATATTCTGCATCAAAACCACGGCCCATAGCCTGCATGGCATCTTCAACCTTTGGATAAAGGCCGGCAACCACCGATGCAAACATGGCGGCACCCAAGGCACAGGTATGTTCAAACTGGTGTATCCGTATAGGCATGCCCAGCACATCGGCCATCATCTGCATAATATAAGGCGATTTTTTGGCCACGCCGCCAATGCCGATTAAACCCTTTACGGGGATGCCTTCGGCAACAAATCTGTCTACAATGCTTTTCGCGCCAAAACAGGTGGCTTCAGCCAATGCGCGGAACACACGTGGGGCATCGCTGCCCAAACCAAGGCCGGTTATTGCGCCCTTAAGTGTTTGGTCGGCATCTGGTGTGCGGCGGCCGTTAAACCAGTCTATCGCCAGCTCATTGTCTTCGTCAACAGGTAATAGGGCGGCCTGCCTGCTTAGTTCGGGTATTATTTTAGCTATTAGCTCATCTTTCAAAGCTTCGGCTGTTTTTTGGTCGATGAGCGTTGATGATGTCAAAGCATTCAACGGCCAGGCCAAAATATTTTTAAACCAGGCATAAGTATCACCAAAGGCTGATTGACCCGCCTCAAGCCCCACCATGCCGGGGATTACCGAGCCATTTACCTGCCCGCAAATGCCGCGGATAAGTTTGCCCTCAATATCTGCTGCAGGCGCAACTAAAATATCACAAGTTGATGTACCCATAACTTTGCTCAGGTGGTAGGGCTCAATTTGCCCACCCACAGCGCCCATGTGTGCATCAAATGCGCCTACGCCAACTACTACATCAGTCGAAAGGCCTAATCTTTCGGCCCATTCGGCACTCAAAGTACCGGCGGGCTCGTCGGACGTGTAAGTATCTTTAAATAAACGTGCGGTAAAACCGGTTAACAATGGGTCGAGCGATGAAAAGAATTCATCGGGCGGTAATCCGCCAAATTCTTCGGCCCACAAAGCTTTATGGCCGGCTGAACAGCGGCCGCGCTTTATTTGCGCCGCATCCGTTCCCCCTGTCAATAAAAATGGTATCCAGTCGCAATGCTCCACCCAACTGTGGCAGGCTTTGGCAACTTGTTCATCGGCCCTTAAAGTGCGCAGCAGCTTGGCCCAAAACCACTCGGACGAATAAATGCCGCCTACATATTTTAAATAATTAATATCGAATTTGGTGGCATGCTCATTTATCTGTGCTGCTTCGTTAACACCGGTGTGGTCCTTCCATAGCACAAACATGGCATTAGGGTTGGTTTCAAAACCGGGTGTCAACGCCAGCGGGGTGCCGGTTTTATCAACCGCCACAGGTGTCGAACCTGTTGTATCAACTGCCAGCCCTTTAACATACTTTGCCGCATCGGGGCCGGCTTTTTTTAAACAGCCCTTAATAGTTGCTTCAAGTCCTTCCACATAATCAAGTGGATGTTGCCTGAACTGGTTTTCGGCAGCATTACAGTATAATCCTTGCTGCCAACGCGGGTAATTAAATACCGAACTGGCTATTTCGTTGCCATTAGCGGCGTCGATTAAAACCGAGCGAACAGAATCAGATCCATAGTCAACTCCAATCACAAATTGGTGGGTGGTCATAATAGGTTTTATTTTGAGTGTTGAAATAACACTTATTTTTTGACAAAAAGAAATTTAGAGTAAAAAAACAATTTTGTTTCTTTCGTAATGCCTAAAGTATCAGCGTATCCGGGTTGGGGATAAAGTTTAGAAATGCCTGGAATTTAGCATAATAGTTCTGCATGTTCAGCTGGTAATAATACGCGCCCCGTTTTGAACCTGCCTTGTCTTTTTCGGCCAGTTTTATCAATAAACCAGTAGCCAAAACCCTTTTGCTAAAGTTTCTTTTATCGATGGTGGTGTTAAATACGTTCTCGTAAAGTAATTGCAATTGCGGTATGGTAAACCTGGCCGGCAGCAATTCAAATAAAATAGGGTGAAGAGCTGCCTTGTACCTGATGCGTCTTTTGGCCGCCTCAACCATCTCCTGGTGGTCAAAAATAAGCCTGGGCACTTGTTTTAATGGAAACCACTCGGCGTGGTAGTCGTTACTGAGTTGGGTTTCGTATTTATGGATATCAATTAACGCAAAGTAAGCGGTTGATACGGTGCGTTCAATAGGGTCGCGGTTAGCATTTCCAAAGGTGTGCAATTGTTCCAGGTAAACACCGTCAATACCGGTAAGCTGCTTTAATATCCGGTTTGACGCCTGGTCAAGGCTTTCGTTTTGTTCCACAAAGCCGCCCATAAGGCTCCAGTTGCCTTTTTCGGGCTCAAAGCCACGTTTTATCAGGAGTATTTTTAAAGTTTCTCCGTCAAACCCGAAAATAATACAATCTACTGCTAATAAATGACGGGTTTGTTTAGAGTATTTATGCATTTTTAAATATGGATTTGCTTATGCCCGGCGCAAATGTATTACATTGTTGATAGATAAAGAAATACAGGTTAAATACTTTAACTATCGGACATTAAATAAACCGCCGATAATTACCCACAATTAATCATGGGATAATTAGCTTTGATTAATAAAACCAAACCAATTACATGAGAAAACTTACACTTATAGCAGTATTTGCATTTGCCGCCCATACCTGCGCGGCGCAGGATATGTCGCTCAATGTTAAATGGAACAAAGCCACCATGGTATCAAAATCAACCGCTACGTTACAGGTGGTTGGTAACCCTATGTTACGCCGAGGAGCCAGCATGCACGATGGTTCGTTTGGTGCACTGAAGGATTTGGGTGCCGATTATGTGCGTTATGTGCCGTGGTTTCCATATCCTAAGCTTGCGGTTGCTGAACTTGAACCGCCCACTGCCACCATCACATCCTGGGACTTTAGCCTGATAGACCCCATGACTATCGATTTTTTGGAAGCCACCAAGGGGCATTCCACCATCATGAATTTTAGCACCATACCGCAATGGATGTTTAAAACCGACAAGAAAGTAACTTACCCTGCCGACCCAAACGAAGTTGGCTGGGGTTATGGTGGTGGTACCGAATTGAGGGACCCAACCATGAAAGAGCTGACAGGCTACTACGAACGTTTGATAAGCTGGTATACCAAAGGTGGTTTTACTGATGAACTTGGTAAATATCACAAATCGGGCTATCATTATGAGTTTCAGTATTGGGAAGTATTAAACGAGCCGGATTTGGAGCATAATTTTACCCCTGAGATGTACACCAAAGTTTATGATGCCATGTATACCTCAATTCATAAGGTATCGCCAAAAACGAAGGTTGTCGGGCTTGGACTCGCTTACGAAAAGCCACATTGGTTTGAATATTTTCTAAACCCGAAGCACCATAAACCGGGCATCCCGCTGGAAGTAATATCCTATCACTGCTACGCCAACGCGAACGATGGACAAAAATTTGATGCCTACGAGTACACCTTGTTTGATAAAGCGGACTTGTTTTTAGAAAAGGTGGGTTTTATTGAAAGCATCCGCAAACGTTTGTCGCCAACAACAAAAACGGATATCAATGAGCTGGGCACCTTTGTAAGCAACGCCATGCGCGGGCAACCCATAACCCAGGAATACTGGAACCTGTCGGCATCGGTTTATGCTTACTTTTTCATTGAGCTCACTAAACAGGGGATTGACTATATCGGCGAATCGCAATTGGTAGGGTTCCCAACACAATACCCGGATGTGAGTATGATCAATTACACCAACAGCAAACCCAACGCACGCTTTTGGGTGCTTAAGCTGATAAAGGACAATATCCATACCAGCGATAAATTAGTTGAAACGGGTATCGACAAAAATGGCAATGGCGATGTGCATGCACAGGGGTTTGTAAGCAGCGCCGGCGTTAAAAAAGTATTGGTACTGAACAAACGGAATAAAGCAATAATCATTAAGCTGCCCGCTGGTCTTAAAGGCGCAAAATTGAGCACTATCGATGCAGCATCGGGCGATAACGCAGCTGTAGAAAGTAAAATAAGCGGCGATTCGATTGAGTTGAAACCATTTGCGGTGAGTTTGATAACGTTGGAAAAGTAAATTGTTTTTCATCGTCTTGCGCATAATGGTATTGTCATCTCAAGTGTTTGGAAGATTAAAAAAAGTGCAGGCCAACCTGCTCTGACCCCTTTTGTACAGTATTCAGATTGCCGCGAAGCGTTCCATTTTTCCGCGTGGAACACCCCGAACGCTGTGAAACATACTGATTATCAGTGATTTTGTATTCTGCATAATGTGAATATTTGATAATTAAGTTTACGGCTACAATATTGTGCACACCATGAAGATAATACTCTACTGGCAAAAATAATCGTTCAGACACCTGTGGTGGCAACAGCAAAGGCGTTCGGGAGATTACAAAAAGCGGTGGCTGACATGCCATTGGACTATCTGGCCCCTTGTACAGCATTCAGACCGCCGTGAAGCGTTCCATTTTTCTGTGCGCGGAACACCCGGAACGCTGTGAAACACGCTGATTGTCAGTGATTTTGAAAATATCGTCCGTGGAAAAGTTTACACTTTTACTGAATTAACCGCCAAAACATTCCCCACCGAAACAGCAGTTCGCACCAAATTATTTGTTGTATTTGCCAGTGCCGTCATCATATCGCATGGCTCGTTATTTATTGAAAATAGCGCATCAAAATATTCGGCCAGTTCAACATCATGTTCCAATGGCACTCTGCCGGCAATGCCTATAACCTGTATGCCTTTTTGCCTGGCCTTCAATGCTACCCCATAAGGCCCCTTGCCTTGCAAGGTTTGCCTGTCAATGCTGCCCTCGCCGGTAATAACCAAATCAGTGCGTTGCAGCGCATCGTCAAACCGGGTGAGCTTTAAAAAGTATTCAGTGCCGTTTACAAGCTTTGCATTTAGCCAGGTATGCAGGCCTGCCGTTGCGCCGCCTGCCGCGCCGCCATGTTTAATAGCCGCCATGTTCTTGCCGGTTTGGGCGGCCGATACTTTTGCGAAATTTGTCAAAAAATCTTCCAGCAAAGTAACGTCACTTTCAGAAGCCCCTTTCTGCGGGCCGAAAACACCTGCCGCGCCCTGTGGACCTAAAAGTTTATTGTCCACATCGCATAGTATTACTATTTCACAATCAATAATACGTTTATCAAGGTCAGATGCATCAACCCTAACCAAATTGACTAAATTGTCTGGCGCAGGCTTCAGCACATTCCCTTTATCATCAAAAAATTTAATTCCCAAAGCACTTAATATCCCGCAGCCGCCATCAACAGTTGCCGAACCGCCCATGGCTATAATTATGCGGCTCACCTCTTCATCCAGGGCAAATTTTATTAATTCACCTGTTCCGTATGATGACGTTTTCAAAGGGTTCAATTCTTCCTTTTTCAGCAGCCTCAAGCCGGATGCATCGGCCATTTCAATTACCGCGGTTTTGCCGTTATCGATCAACCCAAATGATGCTTTAATTTTACGGCCGAGCGGGTCGGTAACTTCTTTCCAAACTACCTCACCTTTGCAGCTTTTAATTATAAGGCTGCCGGTACCGTCGCCGCCATCAGCAATC
>JBDUDE010000056.1:0-2586 GCA_040003105.1 Mucilaginibacter sp.
CTTCGCCAAGGTTTTCGGCGGGTTGGTACTTGCCGTTTTTGTATTTGCAGCGCCAGATATCGCTGCCGCCAAGCCCGCCCTTTCTCGTCGAGCCAAAATAAATATTCCCGTTATCGGCAATGGTTGGATAATATTCGTCCAGTTCGCTGTTTACCGGCGCGCCCATGCGTATGGGCATGCTCCAGCCTCCGGCGGTAAGCGTAGTTTTCCAGATATCCGTATCATCCTTAACCTGGTCGCCTTCGTTAAGCGGGCGGTTCGACATAAAATAAAGCGTTTTTCCATCCTTTGCCACAAAAGGATCCGCATCCATATAATGGCCCGAGAAAGATGCAACTTCGGGGTTAGTCCACTTTCCATTGCGTTTGTAACTTACGCAAATAGCGGAGACCTTTAAATCGTAGCTGCATTTAATAAAATATACGGTATCGCCGGTGGGTGAAAATGTGGCGTGCGATTCGTAATCGCCCTTGCTGATAACGCCCGATTGGAAAATTTGCGGAGTTGGCTGGGCGAGTAAGCCATTCACACAAAGAAAGGTTAATAGAGTAGTTAGTAGTTTGCTCATTTTTAATAATTTACTTTAGAAACGAAAACCAAGGGCCAAGAGCCACGGAAAAGAAGAATCTGAAAAACAAACAAATCGCATCAAAAACAAAATCTGTCTTGACTCTTGATTCTCGGCTCTTGATTCTCTTCTCAAATCAAAAATACTTTCAAAAACACTTTCCCGTATTTGCATATCAAAGCAAAAACGATAAATTGCCTAAAATTTTAAGGTATTCATGGAAAAAAGTTCAATAAGCAAAGCCATAGGCGATTTAAACGCCGGGATACTACGGCAATTGGAAGCCGATGCCCGTATTTCAATTACCGAAATTGGCAAACGCGTGGGCCTGAGCGGCCCTGCGGTAAGCGAGCGCATCAAAAAAATGGAAGATGAAGGCATCATCACCGGCTACACCACCCACATCGATTACGATACTATTGGCCTGACCGTAAACGCATTCATTACCTTAAAATCGAGCCTTACCCACGCAGGGGTACTAAAAAAAATTGAGGAAATACCCGACATACTGGAATGCTACAGCATAACCGGCCACAACTGCCTGATGATGAAAGTGGCTACATCAACCACTAAACGCCTGGAGACGATAATCGCACAGTTGCAGCAATTTGGGGAGACTAATACGTCGATAATATTGTCGGAAGCGTTTAAGAAGCGGGGCGTGGTTGCCTGATAGTCCCGCATTTAAGCAACGACGAAAACAGCAGAGCGTTCCATTTTTGTACGCGGAACACGTGGAACGCTATGAAACACGCTGATTATCAACACCTACAAAATATAACTTTTACAAGAGCGCCGTTTTTTTGTTTGTTGCCCTTGTAATCTAGTTGTTATAATAATGTAGTTTTATTGCTCTATCAACGTATTTTGCTCGCGATAATAACATCGCCAAAATACCCCAAACGCCACCCCCATATTAACCACCGCAACCACCAAAATCAGCTTAAATAATATCATCCAAAAAATCCCTACAAACAAAAAGAAGATCCACAGCATATACTTTTCCATATCCAACCCGATATAATATAACAGGCAATGGAACATCATGGCGATACTTATACCGGCAAGCAATAACTCAAAAGCTATCAAGGGGTTAAACCTGCTAAACAGCCAGATAGCTTCAGGCAGCATCAGTATCAAATAAACCGCGGCAAAGCTTACAAATACCTGCACCCGGCTATAAGGAAGGCTACGAGTAAAGCTCAGCCATTTTTCTTCGAAACAACGTTCCTCGAATATCAGCTTAACATGTGCCACAACTACTGCCAGCAGCGCAATTCCCGCAACGCGGATATCGTGCGCGACGTCGGCAAACAATAAAAAGAACCCGGTTATTAATATGTATGAAAGCCCTTTGGTAATAAGCCAGGTAACTTTATGCTGATCGAACACATTATAAACAAACAGGCTGAACCAGGGCTTTTTCCATTTGCTGCTAAAGGTTAACAGCCATGTTTGGGTGTTACCATCAATAAGGTTGTTAATTGTTCGACGGTAAAGTAATGCGCCGAGGGTGGCCAGTAAAAGCAGGTAGGCAATAATAGCCACCGGGATTATATAATAATGGTGCGCCACTCCTACCCCAGCGGCTAAAATGCCGTAAACCGATATGGGCAGCAACAAAACCTGCTGCATATAAAACCAGTTTTTAAATTGCTTGCCGGGTGCAAACGCATTACTGCTGTAAAATAAAAACGCCTGGTTAACTGCCCCTATCTGCCCCACAACGTAATGCCAGGCTTTTATACCGTAAATAAGCCAGCACAAAAACACCATTCCCATCATCAGCGGACTGCTCACCAGCGTAAGCATCAAGGTTTTGTGGTAATTAAGCAATTGCCCCGGCTCAACCATGCCGAACAGCACAAAAAAGCCTACCGCCAAAATACCGGCATGCGCCCGGTAAAAGCCCCTGGCAAATATTTTCAGAAATACATTGGTTAGTGGTTGCATCAGCGGGTAAATTGCAGGGTTTGGGCATCAACCAACAACTCGCCGGCATCAAGATGTTCGTCAAC
>JBDUDE010000990.1:0-2586 GCA_040003105.1 Mucilaginibacter sp.
TTTTGATTGCACATTGCTGATAACCGTAACATAGCGCCCAACTGGCAAACTATCTATCTTAAACTCCGCGCTATGCTTGCGGTAGTCGTTTATGCCGGGCAACAAAATACGCTGCTCCTGTACGGGGCGCAGGCGCTTCAAAAATTTAATGCTTTTATCATCACCCCCAAGATAAAACTGATCAATCAGCGAGCTTTTACCTGTTAGCTGCTGTATTTGCGCCGGCGATAGGTAATAGATAGAAACCTTAGCCTCCTTAACGTTGCTATAGCTCACTAACCCCAGCAACGGTTTGCCCGGCACATTAACATTCTCGACCGATACCGACAGGGTGGGCTGCCGGATGTTAATTATTGAAGCGGCGGCAGTTTCACCACCATGGCTTTTGGGATACGTGGCAACTGCTTTGTTAAAATAGCTATAGGCTGTAGTTAGGCTGTCCTGGTCTCTGTAATAATCCCCAATCAGCACTAAAGCCTCCGCGCTGATTGGCTTTGCCGAAAAGTCATCAGCTACCTGCCGCAATGCTTTTATGTATAATGAATCTTTGCCAGCAACTGATGCCTGGCTAAACAATACGCCAAGCCGTTTTATCTCGATATCCGCCAATGCCTCGCGGTCGTTTTTTTCGAGATGAAAAAGCGTGGCCTGCTGCAGATATTTAACGCCTTTGTAAAGGGTTGACGCAGTATCCTTAGTTTTAATATCCAGATTGGCAAAGGTGCGGCTATCACTAAAAAAACGCGGATCGTTTAATGTAAACGGCAGCCGGGGTTTATTAATGGCCGCCTCGTCTGCCAGGTAGAAATCAAGGGCGCGGTGTACCAATAAATCAAATAGCGTTGGCCGCAGGTAGCGGGTTTCTTTGTCGCCCTCCAAAACACCGTCCAACACGCTCATGGGGGTACCTTGCTCTTTAACCGCATCCTGCAGCGAAAGCACATACATGCGGCTGGTTTCGTTGATTACTGTTTGGATGTCCCAGTTACGGAAATCGATATCCTGCTTATCAAGTTTGGTGCGCTGACTAAAGCGGTAGCGGTTATCCTTATAATACTCCCAGTACATTTGCGCCAGCAACGACTGCAGCACCGGCTTAACCGGGTAGTCTGCCTTATCAATGTCCAACTTTAGACGGGTAATAATTACAACCAACGCATTCTCCGCCAGGTACGATTGAAACGTCATGCGGTATATTACCGCCCTTACCTGCTGCGCCGAATTGTTATCTGCACGCGCCAGGGCATCCAGCTTATCCACCTCTTTTAATGCCGATTTTGGCAGCCCGATGTCTGCCAGCGAATCGATTCGGTCGCTAAGTTTTATATATTTATTTTGTGCGTTGCTTATGGTGACGCAAAAAAGCAGGCTTATTGCAAGCAGGCTTCTGACGATTTTTGTAAAGGATAAGGACATGGCCAAAGGTTTATTCGGTGAATTTAAGCAATTAACGACACCGATGCAATATTGTTGCATAATATAATGTTTTTATTTTATATTATGATGCAGGGTGGAGTGAAATTCCATAACTCCCTGATGAGATTATAAGATTCTCGTAAGTGATTATTTTTTCGCGATTGCCTCCAGCTTCCTTATACTCTTATAACAAATATACAGCGGCATAATCCCAAACACGCCAAAGCAGCAATCTATCAGCCGCCAGTAAACCGGAATATGGCGTATAGGCCCGGCAATAAATGCCAGCGGCAAAACCATTACACAGGCTATCATGCCAAATTGAATAACCCAGATATTTTTTACGGGGTCGCGCAGGGGGCCGATGAAGGTGGTGGCGATAACGATGTGGCCAAATGCGAGCCAGTCGGTTCCGTAGGCCAGCCAGGGGTAGCGGGTGTTGGTATCGTGCACAGCATAAAAAATAGTTGTTATCCAGCGCGCCATAAGATCCGGGAAGATTGACGAATGTTTTACCATAAAGGCCAGCTCGGTTTCTATCGGGAAGGCGGTAACCCCGCTCAATACCAGGCCGACGATAAATATCCAAACCCAAATGCGGATGCGTTTTCGCAATTGCTGTTCGTTCATGGCTGCATAATTAATTTATGCTAAATGTCATGATTAACCGCGATTATTTCAGCGGGTTATATAAAGATAGAATCAATATAAATTGTCACTTTCCCGTCTTGCTAAGTAAGCCTCAACTTTTTTAACCACGCCGCGTTTATCGCAGCGCTTTGTAATGGCGTTTCATGAAAAAAACGCGATTGCTCTACAAAAAAATATTCCATACCATTATCCAGCCCGGTTTTAAGCAGGTGCGGGTAGTTGATAATGCCTGTACCCAAATCACAGGCCGATTCTTCATCATTTCCCTTTGGCAGCTGCACCCTCAGCACATCGCGCATATGGCACAGGGCGGAAACGTGGTGCGTGTTTTTTGATATACGCCTCCGGGTTTTGTCCTTCAGTAACAGTATAATAAAAATCCATCTGGAAGTCTACCAGGTCTTTATCCGTACCGGCAAGCAGCACGTCAATTGGCAACTGTCCGTCAACCGGTTTGTATGGATAATCGTGCGGGTGATAGGCAAACCTTAAGCCGTTCTTTTTACAGATGGTGCCATA
>JBDUDE010000484.1:0-8625 GCA_040003105.1 Mucilaginibacter sp.
TACTTAAAACTGCCAACTTATGTCGCCAGGCTTATCTCCCCCACCACTACCTTCTTCGGTTCATCGATATCCCGACTTACCGATAGTATAATTCCAAAAGCCAAACTGGTAAACAATATACTGGTACCACCCATACTTACAAATGGCAGCGGTATACCTGTTACCGGACCAAGCCCAACTGCAACAGCCATATTTGCAAATGCCTGTATGGTTAGGCTAAAGCTTAAACCTGCCGCCAGAAGCGTTCCGAATGCTTTCGGCGCCCGGGTAGCAATTTTTATGCACCTGAACAGCAGGAACAAGTAAATACCTATCAATACAATACCGCCCACTAGTCCATATTCTTCAACTATAATGGCATAAATCTCATCCGAATATGCTTCGGGCAAACTGTTTATTTCCTCGCTTTTGCCTACGCCTTTGCCAAACAGGCCACCGGTAGCGATAGCTATTTTTGCATGATTAGCCTGTTGTGATTTATCCTTGTCGGCCTTTTCGGGGTGCATATAGGTTTCTATACGGGTAATGTACATGTGCCGACGCGGGCCTAAAAACACAATCCCGCACAGCACAATAGCACCACCCAAACACACCACCGCAATTTGTTTAACACTTATGCGCCCCATTATCAGCAGCAATATGCTAACCCCAAAAAGCATCAGTGCGGTTGAAAGGTTAGCCCATGCAATCAACGCAAACACCACGCATACCGCGCCCATTATAGGGATAAACGATTCTTTTACGTCCTTGATATTTTCCTGCTTTATCGACAGTGTCCGCGCCAGGTAAGTTATCAGGGCAAGTTTTGCCAAATCGGATGTTTGGAAACTTAAACCTGTTCCCGGTATTGGAATCCACCTGCTGGCCTCGTTAACATGGTGACCGGAAAGCAACGTATATAACAGCAGCGGTATGGTTATAATCATCAATAATTTTGATATCCCACGATAATACCTGTAATCAATTTTATGGGCTATGTACATCACCGCCAAACCGGCAACCAGCATAGCCAGGTGCTTAATTAATATCGACTCCGTCCCTACCCCTTTTTTATAAGCAAGCGACCCGATGGCGCTGTAAACAGCCAGCAAAGAAATAACCGACAACAATATGACGATAAGCCATATCCAGCGGTCTCCTTTTGTATTACTGAGTAGTTTGTACATTTTCTTTTTTTATCTTATGATTACACCGATTCAATTTTGATTTCACCGATTACCTTCCGGCTATCAACCATGAACTATGAACCATTAACTTCTTTATAATTCCTTCACCGCCTGTTTAAACTGCCGGCCCCTGTCTTCGTAATTTTTAAATAAATCAAAGCTGGCACAGGCTGGTGATAACAGCACAGTATCGCCTTTTGTGGCCAGGTGGTACGATACCGTTGCGGCTTCCTGGGCCGAGTGGGTATTTACAATCACCTCAACAACATCTTCAAAAGCATCGTGGATGCGCTTATTGTCTTTACCCAGGCACACTATAGCTTTCACCTTTTGCTTCACCAGGCTGCGGAGCATAGTATAGTCATTGCCTTTGTCGACGCCACCCAAAATCAGTACGACATCGCTGGTCATACTTTCAAGAGCATACCATGTTGAGTTAACATTGGTAGCTTTTGAATCGTTGATAAAGCTGATGCCGGATATTACCGCAACCGATTCCATCCGGTGCTCAATGGGCTTGATGCTGCTCATACTCTCGCGCAACACAGGGTTGCGTATCTCGAGGTATTTAGCCGCAACGCCTGATGCCATTGAGTTGTAAAGGTTGTGCTTGCCCTGTAATGCTAAATCGTGAATTGACATTGTAAAATGTTCTTGGTGAGTGTTAATGACAATATTGTCCTGGTCTAAAAAAGCGCCCTGTTCAACTGGTTTCTCAATTGAAAAAGGAAATAATTGTGCTGCAAAGCTTCGCCCGGCCATTCCTTTAATGGTTTCGGGGTCATCCGCGCAGTAGATGAAAACGTCGTCGGCAGTTTGGTTTTGAGAGACGCGAAACTTCGACGCCGCATAGTTTTCCATTTTATATTCGTACCGGTCTAAATGGTCGGGTGTTATGTTTAATAGTATTGCTATGTTAACCCTGAATTTGTACATATCATCCAACATAAAGCTGCTCAGTTCAAGCACGTATATGTCGAATTTTTGGGTAGCCACCTGGTAAGCAAAGCTTTGGCCTATATTACCGGCCAGTCCAACATTTAAGCCTGCGTGTTTTAAAATCTCGTAGGTTAGCGTAGTGGTGGTGGTTTTACCATTCGAGCCTGTTATCCCTATAATTTTGGCATCAGTATATCGTCCCGCAAATTCAATTTCGGATATAACCGGGGTACCCTGCTCTCTTAGCTTTTTAATTATAGGCGCCTTTTCAGGTATGCCCGGGCTTTTTATAACCTCAACCGCATTTAGTATTTCAGCTTCGGTATGCTGATTTTCCTCAAAGCGGATGTTCCAGTCCTGTAGCTGTTTTTTATAGTTATCGGCAACGGCCCCAAAATCAGACACAAAAACATCATAACCCTGCTGCTGCGCCAGGTATGCCGCTCCCACCCCGCTTTCGCCGGCCCCGAGAATTGCTATGATTTTTTTTGGTTCCACTTCTATTATTTTATTTTTATTTATTGGGATTTCACCGTCCCGATAACTATCGGGATGAGGATGATTTCACCGATTTTTTTACTTTTTTTACTTTCTTCTCTTTTGTCTTTCGGACTTTCGGTCTTTTCCGACTTTCCGGACTTACCTCAGCTTCAATGTTATTATCGTCACTATTGCAAGCAGGATACCTATAATCCAAAACCGCGTAACGATCTTAGCTTCATGGAAACCTTTTTTTTGATAGTGGTGGTGCAGGGGCGACATTAAAAACACCCTGCGGCCTTCACCAAATCGTAGCCGTGTATATTTAAACCAGCCTACCTGGATAATTACCGAAAAGTTTTCTATCACAAAAATTCCGCACAGCAATGGCACTAAAAGCTCTTTGCGTATCATGATGGCGAATACAGCTATGATACCGCCTATTGCCAGGCTGCCGGTATCGCCCATAAAAACCTGCGCGGGATACGAGTTGTACCACAGGAAGCCCATACAAGCTCCCACAAAAGCACCGGCAAAAATTACCAACTCGCCGGAGTTGGGGATGTACATGATGTTCAGATACTCGGCAAAGCCCGTATTACTGGATACATAGGCAAGTATAGCTAATGTGATACCTATAATTGCGGATGTGCCGGTCGCCAGCCCATCGATGCCATCAGTGATATTTGCACCATTTGATATGAAGGTGATAATGATGATTACACAAAACATAAACACAAGCAACGAATAGTGGTCGGAGTCCGCGCCAATGAACTTTAGTACTTTGCCATAATCAAACTCATTGTTTTTGTAAAAGGGTATTGTAGTTTTTGTCGAACGGATGTCCTGCGTGTAAACCGGTTTGTTGTTGTGCATGTGAAAGTCGACCGGGGCATCAATTTTTACCGGCGGCTTCACTTCCTGGCGTATTACTATTTCCGAATTGGAGTACATGGTAAAGCCGATAAACAGCGCCAAACCTACCTGGCCTATTATCTTAAACCTGCCGGCAAGGCCTTCTTTATTCTTTTTAAATACTTTTATATAATCATCCAAAAAACCTATAGCACCCAGCCATACAGTGGTAACCAGCATCATTATGATGTAAATGTTACCCAGCTTTGCAAACAACAATGTCGGTATGAGGATGCCCAATATGATGATAAGCCCGCCCATTGTTGGGGTGCCGGCTTTCTGCATCTGGCCTTCAAGACCCAGGTTACGTACAGTTTCACCAACCTGTTTGAAACGTAAATAATCAATCAGCCTGCGCCCAAACACCGTGGTCACAATCAGTGACGTTATTACAGCCAACGCCGTGCGGACCGTGATGTATTGTATCACTCCCAAACCAGGAATTGTGTAATTTTTGTTAAGCCAGGTGATGAAATAGTAAAGCATTTATTCAGATTTCATTGGTTTTTACTAATTGGTTTATTTGTGGGGATTTCACCGTCCCGATAACTATCGGGATGAGGATGATTTCACCTATTTTTCTTTATTTCTCTTTAGGTCAGTTCTTTAAAAATATTTGTTAATTCCTCCATATCGTCGAAGTGTGAGCGTTCGCCTTTTACTTCCTGATATTTTTCATGACCTTTCCCTGCTACCACTACTATATCCCCGGGGCGGGCCAGCATGCAGGCCGTTTTTATGGCTTCGCGCCTATCAACAATACTTAGCGTGTACCTTTTGAAAGCTGGGTCAACGCCTTCTTCCATATCTTTAATAATCTGTCCCGGGTCTTCGGACCGGGGATTATCTGATGTTAGGATTACCCTGTCACTCCACTCGCAGGCGGCTTTGGCCATAACGGGGCGTTTGGTTTTATCCCTGTCGCCGCCGCAACCTATCACAGTTATTACTTTTTCGTTATTCTTGCGGATGTCGTGCACCGTACTGAGGATGTTTTGAATTGCATCGGGTGAGTGCGCATAATCAACAATGCCGATAATTTTGTTCGGTGCTATTATATAATCGAACCTGCCACGGGCACCGTTAAGTTTGCTAAGGCTGGTCAGTATTTTGGTTTTATCTTGTTCAAGCAGCATAGCGGCCGAATAAACCGCCAGTAAATTATAGGCGTTAAACGTACCCACCATTTTAAACCAAACCTCTTCGCCGTCAATCTGCAAGTGCAACCCCTCAAATTGGTTTTCTAAAATGCGGGCCTTGTAATCGGCCATATTTTTTAAACCATAGGTTTTTTTGTGCGCCTTGGTATTCTGCAGCATTACATTACCATTCTTATCGTCGATGTTGGTCAACGCAAAAGCGTTAGCCGGCAACTCGTCGAAAAACATTTTCTTGGCCTTCAGGTATTTTTCAAATGTTTTATGATAGTCTAAATGGTCGTGCGTTAAGTTCGAAAATATGGCGCCTGTAAAATTCAAAGCGGTTATCCTGTGTTGGGCAATAGCGTGCGAGCTTACCTCCATAAAACAGTAGTCGCAGCCTTTTTCAACCATTTCAGCCAGTAAAGCGTTCAGCACTACAGGGTCAGGCGTAGTGTGGGTGGCTGTTATTACTTCGCCATTTATTTGGTTTTCAACAGTCGACAGTAAGCCGCATTTATAACCCATATCACGAAACAGCTTATAAAGCAATGTAGCGATGGTGGTTTTGCCGTTGGTACCGGTTACCCCTGCCAGTTTTAATTGTGATGATGGATTGTCGTAAAAATTAGCAGATACAATTGCAAGCGCCACTGATGAATTGGCGACCATTAAAAAATCAACTTCGCCGGTAACACGCGACGGCAGCTCTTCGCAAATTACAGCGATGGCTCCCTGCTCAATTGCCTGCAAAATGTAATCGTGCCCGTCAACAACGGTGCCTTTTACAGCCACAAACATGCAGCCCGGTACCACCTTGCGCGAATCAAAAACAATGGCGGTAATCTCCACGTCCGCGCTACCCTGCAGTTCGGTAAATGCCAGCCCCTCTATTATGTCGCTCAAATATCTCATTGCAATTCAATTGTTATTTTTGACCCTTTTGGAATTATACTACCTGCCGATTCAGATTGATTTGCCACCATACCGCTGCCGCGAGCCACAACTTTGTAGCCTGCATTGCCAAGCACATACAGCGCATCGCTCAACGCCATACCTTTTACCTGCGGCACAACGCCGCTTTTATAAGTTGCTTCCTCAAAGGCAATACCGTTGCTGGTATCAACACTATTGGTCGCAGTATTATTAGCGTATAGCGGCTTAACACCAAGTTTTGTATACACTTGTTTCAGCGCTTTTACATTACCCTTTTTTATCTGTGGCAAGTTTGTGTTGCCTACATAGTGCACTACCGGTGCAGGATGCAAACCATGGTCAGCGGCATATACCCTGTCTGCAATCTTTTTAAATACCGGCGCGGCAACTTTAGCAGCCAGGTACGAGCCCTTTGTGGCCCTATTGACAACCACTATCATGGAATATTTAGGGTTTTGAGCCGGAAAATACCCCGCAAACGATGTTTGATAATTCTTCTTATCGCCGTAACCTTTTGAGTTGTTGGCAATTTGCGCAGTCCCGGTTTTGCCGGCTGCGGTGTATTCTGAGTTTTTAAACAGGCTTTTAACGTTACCTTCTTTCACCACGCCTTCGAGCAGGTTTTTCATTTTGCCAAGCGTAGCGTCCGAGCATACTTTTGGGTTAATCACCCTTGCCTGGAATTGCTCGACCGTATTGCCCAGCCGGCGAATTTCCTTCACCAGTATCGGTGCTATCATTTTGCCGTTATTAGCTACTGCGTTATAAAGCGCCAGCATTTGCAGCGGCGTAATCTTCATTTCGTAGCCGTAGGCCATTTCGGGCAGCGTGTAATTAATGTTCCAGCTGCGGCTTTTTGGGTTTTTTACTACAGGTGTTGGTTCTCCCGGAATTTGTAGTTCCAGCTTTTCGTTCAAGTGAAAGCTATATAGCTTATTAGTGTACTGCCACGGGTTGCTATAATAGGCGTTGTACACAAACTTTGCAGCCGCCACGTTGGATGATTGCTCAAACGCTGTTTTTGCGGTCATCATAAAGTTGTAGTCCTCAACGTCGCTAATCATCGGCCCCTTTGGTATTTTGTATTTACCGCCATCGCCGTTGATCATGGTGTTGGTATCAATTTTATGCTGATCGAACAAAGCCATGTAAGTTGCCAGCTTAAATGTTGACCCAGGGTCGCCGGCATCGCTTATCGCATAATTTAGCTTCTCCTCGTATTTACCTTCTTTAGTTCGGGTGAAGTTGGCTATCGCCCTTATCTCGCCGGTGGCAACTTCCATTAACACCACGCAGCCATGGTCGGCTCCGGTGCTATCCAACTGCGCTCTTAATACTTCCTGGGCTATATCCTGGAAGTTTACGTCAATGGTCGAAATAATGTCCGCGCCATCTTTAGGCTCAACTTCATCCTCGCCATTGTTAACGGGCATCCATCCGCCGGCTACACGCTGTACCAGCCGTTTCCCGCTTTCGCCGTTTATATAATTAGCGTATGCCCCTTCAAGGCCAACCGCATTCTTTACATTTTCATTTTTATAGCCGATAGTACGAAGCGCCAATGATTTGAATGGCAAAACACGCTTGTTTTGCTCAATTGCTATCAACCCGCCTTTATATTTACCCAACCTAAAGATTGGAAACTTGCGCAGCGCAAGCAATTCATGATGTGTCAGCTGTCGCCTGTTCAGTAATTCAAAACGCGAACCTTCTTTGCGGGCATCACGCAACCAGCGGTTGTATTCTTTCGGGGTTTTGTCTCCATATAACCCTGACAGCTTTATCGCCAATGAATCCACATTTGAATTAAATGTATCGTCATCGTCAAATCCGGGCGCACCCATATCCACATGCACATCATATTCAGGTACCGAAGTCGCCAACAGGCTCATATCAATCGCAAAAATATTTCCGCGGGAAGCCTCAACAGTCTGGTATTTAGTGGTAAGTGTAGTTGCCATTGCTTTCCACTTTGCGCCCTGCACAAACTGTACCCGGCACAGCTGTATCACTACGGCAGCCGCAAAAAGCAATATGAGCCCAAACGCCAGGTAAACCCTGATGAGTATATTTTTTCTAATGCTAATGCTCATCCTTCACCTCCGTATCTGTTAATTTTTGTGGTGGCGTAAGCGACTCTTTTAAACCCAACCCCAGCGTATCCGCACGGCGTGAAACCTGGGTAAGTGTGCTTTTAAAAGCAAGCTCTGCTTTCGTGGTCTTAAAATCCCAGCTCAATTCCTTTACTTCTTTGGTTATCTTATTAATATCGCGAATGTTCCTTTCGGCCAGGTGCATGTTGGCTATGTATACCATCCCCAAAAAGGCAATAAACAATACAAACGGCAGCGCCCGGGTTGCCGACTCGGCATTCCAGAAACCTTTGGTAAAAAACTGGGTGAACCAGTTGTCGGGAAATTCCTGCGCGCGTTTTTCCTCAACAATTAATTTTTGTTGTTCAGCTTCTTCCTCCTCTATTTGCGAACGCAGCTTGTTTGTCATTTTTTTACCGCTATCCTTAACTTAGCGCTCCGTGCCCTGTTATTGTCTTTTATTTCTTCTTCTGATGCTGTTATGGCCCCGCGGCTTACGGCATCAAATGGCCTGTTATCGTTTCCGTATAAATCCTTCTCCAGTTCGCCGCTGAATTTGCCTTTGGCGATGAAGTTTTTTACCAGCCTGTCTTCCAATGAGTGATACGACATCACTACCAGCCGTCCGCCAGATACCAGCACTGAAGCTGTCTGGATCAAAAAATCCTTCAGCGCTTCCAGTTCCTGGTTAACTTCGATGCGCAAAGCCTGGAAAACCTGCGCCAGGTATTTGTTTTCTTTCCCCTTCGGGATGCGGTTAATGATGGCATTTTTTAAATCAGCCACCGTAACTATCGGTGCACTTAACCGTGCCGTTACAATGGTATTTGCCAGCGACTTTGCATTTTGTATTTCGCCGTAAACGCCAAAAATTTTGTGCAGCTCAACTTCACTGTAATTATTAACCACCTCTTTGGCGCTCAACTCCGACTGCTGGTTCATCCGCATATCAAGCTC
>JBDUDE010000242.1:0-2575 GCA_040003105.1 Mucilaginibacter sp.
CTTCTTCTCAATTCACAAATTAGTTGTTACCGTTTTTTAACAGGCTCTAAACTGTGATATTTATAATTGCATGCACATCAGTTTCAAACCTTATCTTACAAACAAATACGCCCCTAAATACTTTCATTTATATAAAACTTAAATAAATGTCGATAAAAATTAAGGACCAGCCATTTTATATA
Organism: Mucilaginibacter sp.; assembly: GCA_040003105.1. Lineage (GTDB taxonomy): Bacteria > Bacteroidota > Bacteroidia > Sphingobacteriales > Sphingobacteriaceae > Mucilaginibacter. Next base: position 183 of record JBDUDE010000242.1, read on the forward strand.
CAAAGTACGGCCGTGCTGTTTGGCATTATATTGTTGGTATATGTAATGTCGCAATTAGCCGATATATTGGTGCCGTTGGCGTTTGCGGCATTTATAGCCATATTGCTTAACCCGCTTTGCAATTGGTTGCAGCAGCATAAATTTAGCAGGGGCTTATCAATAGTAACGGCTATGCTGGTGGCGCTTATTGTTATTACGGCCGTATTTTATTTTCTGTCGACCCAAATAATGCAATTTGGCGATGCCTTGCCCACCCTCGAGAAAAAATTTTCGTCAATTACCATCCACCTTAAAGAATGGATATCGCAAAACTTTAATATCCCTGTAACCAAACAGGACGAAATGGTAAACGAAACTTTGCACAACAGCAGGGCTATGGTTGGCAAAACGCTAAACGGGCTTTTGGGCACCCTTGGGGTTATCGTACTGTTACCGGTATACATATTTTTTATACTGCTGTATAAAACCTTAATTCTTAATTTTTTGTATGAGGTTTTCTCCGAAGAAAATTCAAAAAAAGTAGGCGAAATTTTAAGCGAGACGAAAGGTGCAATCCAAAGCTATATTATAGGCCTGCTTATCGAAACAACTATTGTTGCCATTTTAAACTCGGCTGCGCTGCTTTTGCTGGGCGTAAAATACGGTATTCTTATCGGCTGCATTGGCGCGATACTTAATCTTATCCCATACCTGGGCGGCATAGTGGCCATTGCATTACCTGTGTTGATGGCTACTGTTACCAAAGATGGCTATTCAACCCAACTCGGCGTTATTATAGCCTACATTGTCATACAGTTTATTGATAATAATATATTAGTGCCGCGTATTGTATCCTCAAAAGTTCAGATAAACGCGTTAATGTCAATTATCGTGGTATTACTGGGCAATCAATTGTGGGGACTGTCGGGTATGTTTTTGTCTATCCCCTTTGTGGCCGTATTAAAAATCATCTTCGACCGTATCGACGAGCTCAAACCCTGGGGCAAATTACTCGGCGATAACATCCCGACTAAAAATATCGGCGAGCGATGGAAAAGCAAGCGCAAAAAGGCCGTCGCAACCGATTAATTGGCGCAAACTATTATTTGTGGTATATTTACCTTATTATAAAATAACGCCAATAAATATATTTGCACCTATGGAGCAAATAACCTTAAAACGGACCAACAGCGCCGACGCTGATTTTCAATCGCTGATAAGACAACTTGACGCCGACCTCCGGCTACGCAATGGCGACGAAATGGACGTATACGACCAGCACAACATTATCGCCCCCATTGATACAGTTGTAATTGCGTACATCGATAACGAGCCGGCCGCATGCGGCTGCTTCAAAAAATACAATGAAACTACGGTGGAAATTAAACGGATGTTTGTTGCACCGCACGCCCGCGGGAAAGGCATCAGTCGTAAAATTTTGGATGAACTGGAAACCTGGGCACATACTTTAGGCTTCGGGTGTATTATTTTGGAAACAGGCGGCAGGCAGGTAGAGGCGCTGGGACTTTACCAGCGGGCAGGCTATGCACCTATTGCCAACTATGCACCATACGAGGAAATGGACGACAGCTTTTGTTTCAGGAAAGAATTAAAAAATAGGCATAAAAACTAAAATGTTTTCACCTGCCAATCGTCTTAAATAGTATAAACCTGTTTCATGTATCAAATACTGCTAACCCTGCATTCTATAACCCGCTGGCTGGTTTTATTATCGTTGCTTTTTGCAATTTACCGTGCTTTCCGGGGATGGCTGGGCAGCAAACCGTACACAAACGTTGATAATGCCGCACGTTTATTCGCCCTAAATATGGCCCATATGCAATTGGTTATAGGCATTTGGTTATATTTTATAAGCCCGGTGGTTAGTTACTTTCTGCATAATTTTAAAGAGGCCGTGCACGAACGGCAGATAAGATTTTTCGGCATGGAACACATCACCGTGATGCTGATCGCCATTATTTTTATCACCATTGGCTCGGCAAAAGCAAAACGTAAAGCCACCGACCGGGAGAAGTTTAAAACCATGGCAATTTGGTTTACCATAAGTTTGCTGTTGATTTTCACGTCGATACCATGGTCGTTTTCCCCGTTGATAAGCCGGCCATTGTTGAGGTGGTTTTAGAGCCGATTATTTGCATTTAAGATCGTAGCTGATTTAACCACTGAGGCCACTGAGAAAGCACGGAGTACACTGAGGACTTGATACTCTATATCTTTTTATCATCAGCGAATATCAGTGTTCTTACCAGGTCAATCGGCGATTTTTTTCATCTCTGTGCTCTCTGTGCCTCCTCTGTATCTCCGTGGTTAAATCTCGCCCATACAAATCGGTACAGAAACCTGCTTTCCATTAACCAAAACTCTTATATTTATTGAAAAAATCAAGACTCATG
>JBDUDE010000951.1:0-2573 GCA_040003105.1 Mucilaginibacter sp.
CGCATGGATTTGATGAAGGCCGAGATAATATCGTAATGCTGCTCGCCGGCTTTATCATACAGCGCCATGTTTTGCTGCACATGCTCCAATACATTCTCATTCGTCAGCGTAATTTTCTTTCCCGCGAAGGCGTTCACCAGCAGCTCAAATATATTCAGCAGCTTGCGGGCATCGCCACCGGAAAGGCGCAGCAGGGCCTCGTTTTCTTTTATGGTGATGCTTTTCTTTTTCAACACCTCATCTTCCTTCATGGCCTTATCAACCAGGCTAACCAAATCATCCTCGTTTAAAGGCTGCAGGATGTACACCTGGCAGCGCGAAAGCAAAGCGGAGATTACCTCGAAAGAAGGGTTTTCGGTAGTAGCGCCAATCAGCGTAACTATGCCACGCTCTACCGCACCAAGCAATGAGTCCTGCTGGGATTTGGAGAAACGGTGAATTTCATCAATAAAAAGAACCGGTAGAATTTGGCCTTCAGCCTTTAGCAGCGAAGCCTTTTCGATTACCTCGCGTACATCTTTAACACCGGAGTTGATGGCGCTAAGGGCAAAAAATGGCCGGTCGAGGGTTTGTGAAATGATATAAGCCAGCGTGGTTTTGCCGACACCCGGCGGTCCCCAGAAAATCATCGAGGGCAGTTGCCCCGACTCAATAGCCTTGCGTAAAACTGCGCCTTTACCCACCAAGTGTTTTTGCCCCACGTAATCGTCCAGGTTTTTGGGGCGCATGCGCTCGGCTAATGGCGGCAAGTTGTTCATATTGGTAAAATTGAGAAAAGTAAATGCTAAATCCTAAAAAAGTTAGTAATTTTAAAACAACAATATGAATAATAAGTTTACCCAATCCTCCTTTCATTCCTTTTGTGACAGGCTAATAGCAAAAGATACTGATTTAGCCGCCATCTTTAACGCCTATGGTTATCCGCCGTTTTGGAACCGGCCAAACACTTTCGAAACCCTGGTGCATATTATTTTGGAGCAGCAGGTTTCGCTGGCATCGGCCCTGTCGGCTTTAAATAAACTAAAAGAGCGTTTGCAGGAATTAACCCCTGCCCGGCTGCTGTTATTAACCGACGAAGAGATGCGGGCATGTTATGTTAGCCGCCAAAAAAACACCTACCTGAAATACCTTGCCGAAGCCATTTTAAGCGGACAATTGGATTTGGAGGCGCTGCAAGACATGCCCGACGACGAAGTACGCGCCAGGCTAACCGCCCTGAAAGGCATAGGCAACTGGACAGCCGACATCTACCTAATTTTTGTTTTACAGCACCCGGATGTATTCCCAATCGGCGATTTGGCTGCGGTGAATGCTTTAAAGCGGGTTAAAAATTTGCCGGCTGAAACCACTAAAGAACAGTTGCTTGAAGTTGCGGCGCAATGGCAACCGAACCGTACTATTGCTACCATGCTGCTGTGGCATTATTATTTATCGGCGCCGAAAAAGAGTAAATAAATTATTTTTCTCCGCGACCTCCGTGAACACTCTGTGCGCTCCGTGGTTAATTTTTATATTGCAAAACAATACTGAACCATGACCGAAAAAGAGAAAATGATAACCGCGCTCCCCTATCGCGCCAACGACCCGGAACTTATAAAGCTCCGAAAGAATGTTAGGCTGAAACTGGCGGCTTACAATACGCATTTGGAATACGACGCTGATGAACTCTCGGCGATGCTAAAAGGCATTTTAGGCACGATGGGTACCGGCAGTTGGATCGAACCCCCGTTTTATTGCGATTACGGTTTCAACATAACCACGGGCAAAGATTTTTATATGAATTTTGATTGCGTGGTGCTGGACGTAGCCCCGGTTACTATTGGCGATAACGTTATGTGCGGGCCAAAGGTGCAATTATTAACGGCTACCCATAGCGTAAACGCCAAAGAACGCAACTTCTCGGGTACAGAGCTTGGCAAGCCGATAGTGATAGGCAATCGTGTCTGGATTGGCGCGGGAGTAATTGTTTGTCCCGGCATTACAATTGGCGATGAAGCTGTTATTGGCGCAGGGAGCGTGGTTACGCGTGATATACCGCCCGGTGTGTTTGCGGCGGGGAACCCATGCAGGGTGATAAAGAGTATTCAGTAATTATTTGTTCTCTCACAAAATCAAAAAAATGGCTAATAGTCGCATCGCAGGGTATTTGCAAAAAAACTTGCTGTATGCATTTTTAATTAATGCATTCTTAACTTTTTTATCGGTGCAGGTAGTATATTCCCGCCTGGCGGGCAGTTTTGAAGGTAACCAGGGGGTTATGATTGTAGCTTTGTCGGGAGCGCTTTGGTCGGCGTTCCTAACCGTATGTTCAACCACTGTATTTCTTAATGTATATCCCTCAATCCTGGCGGATAAAATCTACGTGTTTTTCACCTACTATCTTTTGCCAATAATAGCTGCATTAATAGCCGGAGGCTATATGCGTTCATCCGGAATGCTGCCTGCATTTTTTACGGTAACTATTCCGTTTTTTATATCACAAACCGTTTTCTATATGCGATTTTTAAAGATAGCCGACAAACTTTAGCCCGGCAATAACAGTGCTCTAATACTATCGTAAGCGTAGTATTTGC
>JBDUDE010000158.1:0-8600 GCA_040003105.1 Mucilaginibacter sp.
AGTTTTTGGTTGTATTGCATTTCGCCCTTTTCAATTTTATCCATCAGTCCGCATTGTATGCTCACCTTTATCATGCTGGCGGTAGGGAATAGGGTGTCGGCGTTCATGGCTGCGGTTTTACCGGTTTTAAGGTTATGCACATATATGCCTGCTTGTCCGTTAAAACCTTTAACGGCGTCCTGTAGTTTTGCGGTAAGCTTTGCATCGGTTTGAGCGAATAGGGTTGATGTGATGAGTATGAGGAGGATTAAAAGTTTGTATTTCATAAAACTAAGATACGCGATTTATCAAATACTTGCCCTGGTGCTTGTTGTAAATCCCGGAGTTCTGTCGCCTATAATTAAACAATTTCTCTCCTGACATGGCACCAGGGGGTATACACAATTTCGAATATTTTTAACCTAAGTTATTAATAATAAATGCATTATGAAAATTAGGGGGTGTGCACTCAAAACCCTCATTTCCAACAAAAATTAGTGCGCCGGGCTTGATCATAAACGGGTTACCTGCCTGTAAGTTTCAGGTATTTCGAGCGTTCCGTTTTTTCGCGGAACACCCGGAACGCCATGGAACATGCTGATTATTAGTTAATTATCTTTCTATATATTTGTAGATAGTTGATAATCAAGTGTTATAGAATTGGTGTTTTTGATATGTTGATGTAAGTTATTTATAATCAGTATTTTACGCGTGTAGGCATAAAATTTCGCACCACCGTACCCCAGACCTACGCTGGCGGGTGTCGACCCGTTGCAGCTGGGTGATTGGTGTTCACTTATGTGCACCGCCGCTTCAAAAATTCCCAATGTCCTGCAGTTTATGAATGAAGAAAAATCCCGAAGCCCCAACGGGGCGCACTTCACCAGAACAGGTCGCAGGCCTGTGCCAAACACGTACATCCATTGTATCAAAAACGGACGGAATAAAATTAATAAAATGGAGTAATCAATTGATTATAAGTTATTTACTTATTTGGCATTTTCTTAGCCGAAACTCACCAGTTATTAACCGGCAATTAGTTTATCAGGACAATCCCAATGAACTAATGAACCATTGAACTAATGAACACATGCTTAGAAGTTATTTAAAAACCGCCTTCCGCTTTTTGTTGAAAAACAAAACTTTCAGCGCAATCAATATTTTTGGCCTGGCTGCAGGCACGCTTTGCTGCCTGTATATACTGTTATATGTGCAGGAACAATACGGCTATGATAAGCAACACAAAGATGTGAAAAGCATTTACCGGATAACTACCGACCTGGCGCTGACCGGTGACAAGCACCACAGCGGCGCTTCATCGCCGCCAATTTCGCCGGCCATAAGAAATAATTTCCCGGAAGTGCTGAACTACACCCGTGTAGTTGAAACGGATAAACTTGGCGCTAAAGAACACCTGCTGCGCTATAAGGAGCAGTCGTTTTACGAGGAGGGCGCCTATTACGTCGACTCAACCTTCTTCGATATTTTTACCTACAACTTTGTTGAGGGCCACGCGCGGCATGCGTTGGATGAACCTTATTCCATCGTATTGTTAAAACCTACAGCCGTAAAGCTTTTCGGGAATGAACCTGCGCTTGGCAAACTGATTAACATTAATGATGCCTGGGGCAAGCATGATTTTAAGATTACCGGCGTGGTTGACGAAAGCCTGGGCAAATCGCACCTGCAGGCAAACATGTTCATCACCATGAAAAGCGGTGAGGCCGGAAAAGGCATTGCAAGCAATACGGAATGGGCCGGGAATAATTTCCTGTTCGCATATTTAAAGCTAAGGCCCGGTGCAGATGCTAAGGCCCTTGAAAAAAAGCTACCTGCGTTCTTAATTAAAAATGCCGGCCAGGCAATGAAATCGTTGGGAATGACCAAAGAACTGCACCTGCAGCCGGTTACCTCCATACATACTACAGGGGGGTATGAAATTGAAGCCACCAAAACTACAGAACCCTCTTTTCTTTTCATACTTATTTTGATAGCCGTTATGATACAGGTTATCGCCTGTATCAATTTCATGAACCTTTCAACAGCGCGGGCATCTAAACGCGCTAAGGAAGTTGGGGTGCGTAAAGTTATCGGCGCCGGCAAATATGATTTAATCAAACAGTTTTTAGGCGAGTCGTTCCTGCTGGCTTTTATCGGGGTAATTATCGCACTGCCATTACTATGGGTAGCTTTGCCTTATTTAAACAATATCACCCGTACCAATATCCAGCTATCCTTTTTTGCCGATTATCGCCTTTGGCTGATGCTGTCGGGCCTGGTTTTGGTTACCGGTTTGGTTGCTGGCAGCTATCCCGCATTTTATTTATCCGCATTCGAGGCTATTAAGGTTATAAAGGGCAACTTTACCAGTAAGGTATCGGCCGCAGGTATCAGGCGCTCTTTGGTGGTGTTCCAGTTTGTATTGTCCATAGTGCTTATTACAGGCATTATCATTATTTACAGTCAGCTGAATTTTATCAAGTCAAAAGATTTGGGTTTCGATAAAAATCAAAAGCTGGTATTCAACTTTTACACTAACGATGCGCAAAAACAGATGCCTGTCCTGGCTAATGATTTAAAGACGCTGGCCGATGTTAAAGCGGTTACCAGCGCCGACAATTACCTGAGCCAGTTTGTAATGCACGACCATGGCGTTTACCCGGCGGGCGGCAATATGCAAACGGCTATTGATGCGCAAAACATAGCGTGCGACCAATTCTTTGTGCAAGCCAATGGTATTAAACTAATGAGCGGCCGCGATTTTATGAAAGGCGACTCGGGAAAGGTGCTGGTTAACCAAACGCTTGCGAAGCGTCTTAATTTAAACGAAAAAACCGCCATCGGTGCCAGGTTATATACACAATATGGGAACAACCCGGAATCATTTGTTACCGTGGCCGGGGTGATGAAAGATTTTAATTATAACTCCCTTCACAGCGATGTACGGCCATTTATGTTGGTTTATGATGACAACCCGCAGAATTTATCGAGCATGATAGTTTCAACCAGCAGCAAAGATTACAAAACGCTGCTGAGCAAGGTAGGTGCCATCTGGAAAAAGGATTTACCAACAGTACCGTTTACTTATTCCTTCCTCGACAGTGAGGTGCAAAAACAGTATGAAACCGAAATTATTTTATCGCAAATCATCAACTCGTTTACGCTCGTTGCCATCCTGATATCGTGCCTTGGCTTGTTCGGCCTTGCCGCCTTCAGTGCAGAGCAGCGGAGCAAGGAGATAGGCATACGCAAGGTTTTAGGCTCAAGCGTATCAGGCATAGTGGGCCTGTTGTCGAAAGACTTTTTAATACTTGTTGTGGTGTCATTTGTTATTGCAACGCCGTTCACCTGGTATTTCGCCAGCAAGTGGCTGCAGGGATTCTCGTACCGTATACCGCTTAGCTGGTGGATGTTTGGGTTGGCGGGAGTACTCGCAATGGTTATTGCATTACTAACCGTAAGCTCACAGGCCATAAAAGCGGCATTGATGAACCCGGTGAAAAGCCTTAAAGCAGAGTGATTAGTGATTAGAGGTTAGAGACCAGAGATTAGTTGTTGAATTTTAATAGGGGCCAAAGACAGGTTAGCCGCCATCCACCAATGAACTAATGAACCAATAAACTAACTTATGATACGAAACTATATAAAAATTGCCTGGCGCAACATCCTTAACAATAAGGTTTACAGCGCGCTGAATATTGTAGGTTTGGGTGCAGGTATGGCCGTAGCCTTGCTGATTGCCCTTTGGGTTAATTACCAGTATTCATTCGATAAGTTTTTGCCCGGTTATGAGTATGCTTACCAGGTTAAGCGCAATTTTAACAGCAACGGCGACACCCTTACGTTCAATTCAACCTCATTAAAGCTCGCAGCTGTGTTACGCAGCCAGGTGCCGGAATTTGCGCAGGTTGCCGAGTCTGATTTTGGCAGCTCGCACGGTCTGATGGTTGGGGCCAAAAAACTCTTGTTAAACGGGCAACAGGTTGGCAGCGGTTTTATGGAAATCTTTAAATTCAGGGTTATCAAAGGCAATGCCTCAAATGCACTTACCGACCCATTGAGCATTGTGCTGACAGAATCGACCGCGAGGGCTTTGTTCGGCGATGAGAACCCTGTGGATAAGGTAGTACGCGTGGATAACAAGGATAACCTTAGGGTAACTGCTGTGATTCAAAACCTGCCGGCAAACAGCTCTTTTCAATTTAAATACCTGTTGCCGTTTAGTTACCTTGTACAGGTTCAAAACATTCAATCGGAATATGGCGGCAGTTTTGGCAGTAACGGCTATCAACTATTTGCGGCGCTTAAACCTGGTGCGAGTTATGCAAAAGTGGGTGTCAAAATAAAAGATATCGAAAAAACACAGACCGACAACATAAACGCCATGAGCTCGAGTGTTATCATGCAGCCCATAGCCGACTGGCATCTTTATGGTTCATACAAAAATGGGAAAGCAGTTGACGGTTTTATTGAATATGTACGCATTTTTGGCATCGTGGGCATATTAGTACTGCTTATTGCCTGTATCAATTTCGTCAATCTTTCTACCGCGCGTTCAGAAAAACGTGCGCGCGAAGTTGGCGTGCGCAAAGCGATCGGTTCAGGGCGCAGGGACCTCATTTTTCAGTTTTTGACAGAATCTGCCGTCCTTACGTTTTTATCATTCGTGCTTGGTGTGTTGCTTGTATACTTGTGTTTGCCGGCGTTTAATGCACTTTCCGGCACTGCAATCAGCATCCCATTTGCAAGTGGCTGGTTTTGGCTGGCGGTGTTTTGTGGTATTTTACTAACTTCGGTTATAGCCGGAGGCCGCCCCGCGTTTTACCTGTCGTCCTTCAGTCCCGTTAAAGTACTAAAAGGAACTTTCAGGGCCCCTAAGTCCGCTGCGTTTTCGCGTAGGGTATTGGTGGTTGCGCAATTCAGCTGTTCAATTATGCTCATCATCAGTACGGTTATCATCTATCAGCAAGTTGAATATGCACGCAACCGGCCAACTGGTTATGATATTAATCGCGTTGTAACAAGCGGAATGAACGATAACCTGTATAGTAATTATGAAGCTTTGAAACATGAAATGTTTCAAAGTGGTATAGTAAGTTCCGTAGCAATGGCATCGAGCCCGGCTACCGATATTTATTCGCACATGGACCTGGATTATTGGGAGGGGAAGCGCCCAGGCGAAACCGTTGAAATGGGCCGGATATCGGTAACGCCCGACTACTTTAAAACGCTTGGAATGAAGGTAGTGAGCGGGCGCACTTTTATAGAAGGGGCAAAGGCCGATTCATCTGCGCTGGTGCTGAACGAAGCTGCGATAAAGCGCCTCCGCCTGGCAAACCCGCTGGGTCAAACAATTGCTAAAAACGGTGCAAAATACAGGGTAATCGGCATTGTAAAGGATGCATTGATGAGCTCGCCTTATGCTGCAGCCGACCCCACTATGTTTCAGTTGGGTGGCGGTGATAACCTGCTTTATAAATTATCGCCCAATGTACCACCGCACAAGGCCATAAACAAATTGACCGATATCTTTAACAAATTCAGCCCGGCCTATCCTTACGATTATCGTTTTGTGGATAATGTTTACAACAGCAAGTTCAGCGAGGAAGAAATGGCTGGTAAGCTATCGGGCATATTTGCTATACTCGCCATATTCATTTCGTCGCTTGGCTTATTCGGCCTGGCCGCCTTTGTTGCCGAGCAGCGCACCAAAGAGATTGGCGTGCGCAAAGTATTAGGCGCAACTGTAACCCAGGTTTGGATGTTGTTGTCGAAGGATTTTGTGGTGCTGGTGGTTATCAGCTGTGTTATAGCATCGCCCGTTGCCTTATATTTCCTGCAAAAATGGCTGATGAAATATGATTACAGGATAACTATCGGGCCAGGTGTGTTTTTAATATCAGCCGCCGCTGCGGTTATTATCACCCTGTTAACCATAAGCACACAGGCGATAAAAGCAGCGTTGATGAACCCTGTGAAGAGCTTGAAGAATGAGTAGGTAGTTGGTAGTTTTTTTTGGCGGAGATAGGGATAAAGTGCGCAGGTATAGTTGCTATCGCGATAGCGTTGCTGACAGTAAGCTTCCAATCAATAAAAGCAGCTATTGCAAACCCGATAAGGGCGTTGAGAAGTGAGTAGGCAATAAAAAGTAAGTAGTGGAAAGTAGCAGTAGCAGCAGTCAAATACAATCAGGATTTACAGGATGCGTAATGTAAACGAGTATCTTGTAAATCCCGATTGCAGAAGGTTAGCCGCTTTCCACCAATGAACTAATGAACAAGTGAACCAATGAACTAAATTACCAAAGAAACAAAGGCACCAACCAAATTGGAGAGATATAATACGGGTCGTAATATGGCTCATAATAGGTAACGGTTTCCTGCTCTATTATTTGGCCATTGTTGCCGCCGCCAAAATTGTTGCCACCCTGGTTTTGATTTTGCTCCTGTTCCTGCTGCATCAGTTTTATCATCAGTTCCGAACCCTGGTTTATCATGTCAACCATGGCATCTTCGCCAACTTCTTCCGGCTTGATGGCTGCATTACAGATTTCTTCTATTTCGCTCCAGTTATTGTCTGAAACTAAATCCATCTGCCAGCCTGCAGATGCAGTATCAAACCTTTTTTCGTTCACGAACGACATAAAGACTATTTCGGCAGGGTCAACTTTTTTAAATATGGCTACGGCAATCCGAAGGTCGTCAAATCGTTCGTTGTCGGTATAGCTAAACCAGGCATCGTCGGTTTCAAAATCAAAGTAGCGTTCAAAGGCAAACTCGCCTTTTTCCAGGTCGACGTACGAGAAAATATCGTAAACTTTCAGGTACTCGGTATAGCGTTTCATAAAGGTGTCGAACACCTGGCGGCCACTGGCGGTAACCTGGTAGTTCATGCCGCTGGTGGTCATATAACCTTTCGACATTAGCTCGATAAACAAAGGCTCCAGTACGCTGTCGTCGCCATTGGCAACGGTTTGGAATTGGTGGGTGCCATTTATCATTTCATTTAAAATGATAATAGCTTTAAATGATTTTTTATTATCGTTTGTTAAATACATGGGGGTGCGTTTTGGCCTCACCTAAATCCTCTCCAAAGGCGAGGACTTTAGCTGCGCTCTTTTTAAGCCCCTCTCCTTTGGAGAGGGGTTTGGGGTGAGGCGATAAAGTATGAGGTAAACTAATTAATTCAACAACTTTGTCCTTTTAGCTTTAATGGCTTCCAGTGCGCTTGATGATGTACCGGCGCCTAAAGCCTTGTTTATCTCCTGCTCGGTTGATAATGTCGAATCATCAATCTGTGCATAAGCAGCCGCACGGAACTCCTGTGCCGATGCCTTTTGGTCCATGCGGTTAAGGGTTGCCATCAGGCCGTCGGTATCAACGTTTGATAACGTTTTGCTAATCTTTTCAGAAACTTCCGCAGTTTTAGCGCGGGACTGTATCATTTGTGAACGGCTTTCAGTTTCGGCGATCTGGTCCTTAATCTGTTTTATTTTAAGATCCATTACCGCTACTGCGCTTTCTTCTTTCTCAGCCATTTTCGCGTACTCGTCTGCCTCACTTAGTGCCGACTGGTGTGCTTCAGCAGCTTTGTTAGCCAGCTCGGTGCCTTTGGCTTCATCAAGCTGTTTGGTTTCAATACGGTCTAAAAGATCATTGGTTTTTTTCTCCCAATCATCGGCTGAATTGCGGCTTTTAAGCTCGCTTGCGCGGTGTTGTAATGCCATCGCTTTAATTTCAGCTTCGCCCTGTATGGCCTGCTGGTAGTTGGAGCGTAGCTCACGTAAAATCTGGTCGGCCATTTTTGCCGGGTCTTCTAATTTATCAACTGCTGCGTTTGCTTCTGCCGCGCCTATGCGGAATAACCTGTCGAATATGCTCATTTTCTTAAATTAAGATGTTTAGTGTTATGTTTATTATAGATTCACGAATTTCACGAATTATATCGAATTACACGAATTGAGAAGGCACGAATTTCACGAATTTTTAGCTGCGTTAGCCGCCTTTTTTAATCTGCCGAATTCGTGAAATTCGTCTTAATTAGTGAAATTTGTGTCAATTCTTATCTTCTTCTCCCAAAGCTCCTGCTCCTGCCAAACCCGCTTCTGCTTGAACCTGAGCTGCTTCTGCCGAATCCGCCGCTGCGTACCCGGCTCGAATTGCTGCGTGTGCCAAATGACCGTTGCGACCGCACAGGGCTGCTTACACTGCTGCGGCTGCTCGTTCTAGATGACATCGAAGAAGAGCTGGTAGGCCTGAACGTACTGTAAGTACGTGTATGCACATACGATGACGGGTAGTAGCCATAATGATACATCGGCATGTAATAAGCATGCGGACGCATCAGGTAGCTTAGCAATAACATGTCACCAAACGAAAACGACGAGTGGTAATAATTGTTATTCCCAACGTAGCTCGGATTACCCTGTATGCTTAAATCGGCGGTATTGTTGGTGTTATCCGGGCTTACGTTTATGCTGGCAACTGTAACCGATTCGGAGTTGCTTACATCATCCAAAACTTTTATCTTGTTACCATCGGCTTCCTGAACTTTCAGGTAGTCGATATTGCCGTCTTTGTCAAGGTCGAGGTTATTGATGCGGTTTGCCGGGTCGTTAATAG
>JBDUDE010000370.1:0-2571 GCA_040003105.1 Mucilaginibacter sp.
TTATTCTGTCTTCAAACTTTTTATCGGGTTTGCCAATGCGGCTTTTATGGACTGGTAGCTTACCGTTAACAATGAGATCAGTATTGCCCCTATAGCCGTAACCATAAATACCCACCATGCTACATCGGTGTGATATTGATAATTACGCAGCCAGTTATGCATGAAATAATAAGCTATAGGCGAGGCTATAATTATTGAAATAAACACCAGTATGGCAAAGTCTTTCGATAGCAATTGCCACAGGGCGAATACGGAAGCGCCAAGCACCTTGCGTATACCTATTTCTTTAATGCGCTGTTCGGCCATGAATGATGCCATGCCAAACAGCCCGAGACAGCTGATAAATATAGCCAGCCCGGCGAAAACAGTAGCCAGCTTACCCAGGCGTGTCTCATTATCGAATTCTTTAGCATATTCCTGGTCAACGAAGTGGTATTCAAATGGCTGTTCCGGGTTTTCGGTTCTTAAAACAGTAGCGATGTTGTGAATAGCTTTGCCGGTACTCATTTTTGGGTTGATCTTAAGCAGTAAGTCGCCTCCTGCCTCATTTGCCAAAAAATAAACCATAGGTTCCACTTGCCCATAGGGCGAACGGTTAATGATGTTTTTAGTTATACCTATGATCTTAAACTTTTTGCCATAAAAGGTTATGTAGTTGTCCGTTGGTTTTTTCATGGCCATAAAATCAGCCGCTGCCTGGTTAATGATCACCGCTGATGAATCGGAAAGGAATGACCGTGAGAAGTCGCGGCCTGCGCTAAATTCCCAACCAATGGTTTTGCCATAATCGTATGAAATATCCTCCTGACTGAAACCGACATCCAGGTTAGGGTCTTTTCCGGGCCATCCGACGCCGCCAGTGGTACCTGCAACTTTGTTAGGCGGAGCATCTGCTTCGGCCATTTCCGTTATTGTGCCATTGCCCGCAAGGGCCTGTTTTATCACATCAAAATGTTGGTGGAGTTCAATAGTTCGGACGGGTATGGCAACCAATCTGTCCTGGCTGTAGCCTACAGGGCGGTCTTTGGCAAAAATTATCTGCCGGATAACTACAATGGTACCGATGATCAGCACAATGGAAACTGTAAACTGAAGTACCACCAGTACTTTACGCGGGACCGAAGCCAGCCGTCCGACCCGGAACACCCCCTTCAACACCTTCACAGGTTTAAATGACGACAGGTAGAGCGCCGGATAACTTCCCGTGATAATAGCCGTGATGAAACTCAGGCCAATTCCGGCGAGCCAAAACGCCGGGCTGTTCCACGGAATAACTATATGTTTACCTGCCAGCTGATCGAAAGCCGAAAGACTTAATGCTACTAATAGTATTGAGACCCAAAAAGCCAGCAATACGCAAAGTAACGATTCACCGTAAAACTGGTATATCAATTGGCTGCGGGATGAACCTATTGCCTTGCGGATACCTACTTCGCGTGCGCGTTTCTGATACCGGGCTGTACTTAAGTTAATGAAATTAATACAGGCCAGCAGCAACACAAACACACCTATAATTCCAAAAAGCCACACATTTTGTATTGCGCCACCTATATTTTTTCCGTCCATAAACTCGTTGTACAAATGCCATTTACTCATAGGCTGCAGAAACAGCCCCTGTTTCGCTTTAGCCGAAACCCGTTTTAAATGCCGCAGCTGTTCATCCCTGATTTTTAAAGACACTTTCTCAAGGTCGGCATTATCAGCCAACTGAACATATAAATTAACTTTGCCTGGCCCCCATGGCTCGCGCATTTCGCTCAGTCTATAATCTGTATAATATCGGTCCCAGCAACCAATAAAAGCCAAACCGGCAAGCGTGGTATTTTCAGGCATATCTGCATAAACGCCGGCTACTTTCAGGTTCTCCAGGTTGTTCATCTTCAATACTTTTCCCATCGGGTCTTTATTCCCGAAAAGCGCCCTCGCTGTCGACGCAGATAAGAGCACTGATGATGGATCCTTTATAGCATCGCCCCTGCCTTCGAGCATATTTAAAGTAAACAGGGCTGGCCCGCCGGCTTCCATGAAAGAACCTTGCTCATTCATTTTTTTGTCGCCCGAAGCCAGTATATAATCTCTCGGCGCTGTGGACATTACTACAGACTTAAAATCGCTGCCATAATTTTTCCGCAATTCGGCCGCCAAAGGGTACGGTACAAAAAACGAGGTTTTCACTTCGCCATTATTGATATCGTTTTGTATTACCTGGGCTATACTGGAATAATTACGATGATACCTGTCAAATGATACTTCATCCAAAACCCACAAACTTATCAGCATTACCACCGCCATGCCCACTGCAAGGCCGCCGATATTAATAAGCGACAATACTTTGTTCTTAATAAGGTTGCGCCATGCAATTGTTAAATAATTTTTAAACATATAATTGCGAATAGGAGCCCAACTTGACGGGCTTTCTGAACGCAATATTACCCTTGATAAGTGTGACGGAATGGCCAACTTATCATTTGGCAACTCTTTTTTCAGGCTGTTCTTGTATTCCACCGGGGTTTTGCCGGTCATCTCTTTGAAAACGCGGTTGAAAGTTCTTTGGGAATTAAACCCCGACTC
>JBDUDE010000516.1:0-2568 GCA_040003105.1 Mucilaginibacter sp.
GGAAGTTTTCATGCTTAAGACTCTGTTAATTCCGTTAACTCAATCCAACGGAGACTTTTCTCATCCAAATGGCTATTTAATGCTTGTATTTGTTGTAATATCTCGTTTAATTTTGACGGGTCAATTCCCACTACATTAAGCGTATCGTTTTTTTCTTTTAACTGTTTTTCAATTAAAGCTATTTCACTTTCCAGCGTGTCTAACTCCTTTTGTTCTTTAAAATTTAGCTTATTCTTTTTTACTTCTACTTTAGGTGTTTCAATAACGGGATTGCGCTTGTTTTGTTGCTTATTTTCTTCCATCTCCAACCTGTATGACGAGTAGTTTCCGTTATATATTTTTACGTGGCCGCCATCTTCCATAATAAATAGCTGGTCGGTTAACTTATCGAGCAGGTACCTATCGTGCGATACTATCATTAAAACACCGGTGTAATTGGTTAAAAACTCTTCCAACACATTTAACGTATCTATATCAAGGTCGTTTGTAGGCTCATCCAGGATAAGGAAATTCGGATTTTTCATCAGGATACTCATCAACTGAAGGCGTTTTTTCTCGCCGCCACTTAACTTTGATATGAACCCATATTGTTTTGCCGGTGGAAATAAAAATAAAGTAAGCAGGGCAGACGCTGATATCAACTTGCCATCGGCCATGGTGATAAACTCCGCTACATTTTTTACGATATCAATAACGCGTTCATCTTCCTTAAAGGAAATACCTTGTTGGTGAAAATATCCTATAACCGTGGTTTCGCCTTTGTCTATTATGCCCTTATCGGGCTCGAGTCCGCCTGTTATCAGGTTAAGCAGGGTCGATTTTCCGCTACCGTTTTTACCGGCTAAGCCAATCCGGTCGCCTTTTTTAAATATGTAGCTAAAGTTATTGATAAATGTTTGCCCCCGAAACGCCTTGTAGAGATGGTTCATCTCCATAATTTTGTTACCCTGGCGTGCGGTCTTTACGCTCAGTTCAACCTTTTGCTTTGCGCCGCCATTCTTGGTTTTCTCCTCCAGGTCGTAAAAAGCATCAATACGTGCTTTTGACTTAGTGCCCCTTGCCTGAGGCTGCCTGCGCATCCACTCCAGTTCTTTACGCAGTAAATTGCTGTTTTTCTGAAACGATGCTTCATCTGCACTTTCACGCTCAGCTTTTTTCTCCAGGTAATAGCCATAATTACCTACGTATGGAATAATCTTGCCCTTATCAATCTCTAAAATCTCATTACACACATTATCCAGGAAATACCTGTCGTGCGTAACCATAAGGATAGTTTTTGAGCCGTCAGTCAATAATTTCTCCAGCCATTCGATCGTATCAATATCCAAATGGTTGGTGGGCTCATCCAAAATATATATATCCGGGTCCTCAATCAGCAGCTTGGCCAGGGCCAGCCGCTTTTTTTGACCACCTGATAATGTATTTATCTTTTGGTTTAAATGATGAATATCCAGCCGCCCTAAAATAGTTTTAATCTTATACTCATATTCCCAGGCGTCAACGTTGCTCATTTCTTCCATCACGTTGGCTATGGCTTTCTCATTTTCAGGGTCGTTTTCAAGCAATTCTTCATACTTACGTATCATCTGTTGCTGAACATCGTCTGCATGAAAAATGTAATCGCTTATGGTAACCGCATCTTTAAACCACGGGTCTTGTTCTAAATAGCCAAGATTCAAGTCGCGCATTTGAGCCACTTTGCCTTCGGTTGGTTTTAAACTACCTGAAAGCAATTTTAAAAGCGTTGTTTTACCTGCCCCGTTAATGCCCACCAGGGCCACCCGTCGGCCACGGTTAATGCCAATGGATACATTTCTGAAAAGCCAGTGGTCGTGAAATGAATGACCTAAATTTTCTGCTGATATATAATTGCTCACGCTAGTTCTTTTATTTTATCTGAAGGGTAAATGTGCACCCCAACTTCATTTTTTATCGATTGATTGTACATGGCTTTTGCTACCGTGACAGCCGCAATGCTCCTATACTTTTTTGGCGACCCGAAAAGCAACGGATCAACTACCTTCATCAATGCCGCAAAAAAAACTTCCATCGGCCGGCTTTCCTTGCGTTTGCCGGTTAAAAGCGATGGACGGTAAATATGCAGTGCAGGTAATCCGGCCTTAATAATATCCTGCTCAGTTTCGCCTTTCATTTTGTTATAAAAATTTGACGAACCCGCATCGGCCCCAATGGCCGACACCAAATGATACTGATTTACATTGTTACCCAATGCAATCAGCGCTAATTGCAGGGGGTAATCATGATCGATTTTCCTGTACTCGTTCAAGTCCGGGGTTTTCTTCCTGGTTGAACCGAGACAGCAAAAAACAGCATCACCTTTAATGGCGTCCGAATAATCGTCCAAACGATTAAAATCAATAAGCAATTGCGTTAATTTATGGTGTTTTATCGGTAATTCCTTGCGAACTAAAACCACCACCTCTTCGCTACCTGCCGAAGCAAGTAAAACTTTTATGAGCTCGTTGCCGACTAATCCGCCGGCACCGATAACAATTGCCCTTTTAACCATTTGGCGCCCAATTTTTTGCAAAAATACAAAATAAATAA
>JBDUDE010000699.1:0-2568 GCA_040003105.1 Mucilaginibacter sp.
TCGACTACAAAACCGAAGACAACGGCAACGAATGGCGCTGGACCGAACAATGGATACCACATGCCGCCTGGTTTCTGCAGGCAGTGGCTGCTATGGCTGAGAACTAATGTGCAGATATGCGAATTATTCTAATTCAAAAGGCAGGTAGTATGTAATACAAGGTGTTTACAGGTGTTTACACTTTTTTGACACTTTTTAGTGATAACTACTTATAAATAAGCATTTTAACTGAAAATAAGCATTAAAACGTGTAAACACCTTAAACGGCGTTTCAGCACGTTTTCGTTATCAAAACGCAGCGTTAGCAAGTGTTATACCGATCGTCAAATGGCGGTCGGTATAACAGATTTGGCTAGTTACTGTACCAATAAAAAACTTCCGAAATCGGCATTCCGTCCCGATAACTATCGGGATCCGCATTCAATCAAACTTTCGGTAATTTATATCCGTTATGATATTCCTTCATCAAATATTCTTTATTGATGGCTTTATCAGTAAATTCATGGGTATCATTGTTCCATTCCAGTTTTTTACCGCTGCGGTAAGCTATGTTGCCCATTTGCGCTACGGTAGCCACATGGGCGCCAGCTTGTATGGAGCAATGCAAGTCATCCAGCTTGCGCGATTTTACCACGCTTACAAAGTTCTCCCAGTGCTTGTCCAGCCCATCGTCTGATTTTCCGACAAGGGGTTTGCTCACCTTGTTGCCGCTTTGCCGTTCTTCAATTACTTCCCAGCCATTACGGTTTAAAATAAGCGTACCATTATTACCAATATAGGCAATACCGTGGTCGCGGTTGTACGAGCCGTTATCAATACCCATTGCCGAATCCCACACCATGTTAAAGCCGTCGAATTCGTAAAGGGTAGTAAGCGTGTCAGGTGTTTCTTCCGAGAGTTCCGGATAAGCAAACCTGCCCCCTAAGGCCGAAACTGATTTCGGTACGGGCGATTTCATTCCCAGTAAGCCATAATCCAACAAATGCACGCCCCAGTCGGTCATCAAACCACCGGCGTAATCCCAAAACCAACGGAAGTTAAAATGGAAACGGCTGGCGTTAAACGGCACTGTTTTAGCCGGACCAAGCCAGCCCGCATAGTTAACGCCAGCAGGCGGGGCGCTATCGGCTACCATTGCTCCCGGGCGCATCCAGCCCTGGTAGCACCACACTTTTACGGTGCGTATATTACCCAGTTGCCCGCCCTGCACAAAATCAACCGCATCTTTAAAATGCTGCTGACTGCGTTGCCATTGCCCGGCCTGAACCACTTTATTATAACGCTGCTGTGCAGCCACCATTGCCCGGCACTCCATTATCGAGTTGCCTACCGGCTTTTCTACATAAACATCCTTACCGGCTTCCACAGCGTGCATCATAATCAGGGCGTGCCAGTGGTCCGGCGTACCTATAACTACGGCATCAATATCTTTTTGGTCCAGCAGTTGCCGGTAATCGTCAAACTTCCTGATTTTCGAAACATCGCGGCCTGTTTTGGCCAAATCGGCCAGGCGCTTGTCCATCACACCTTTGTCCACATCGCAAACGGCAACGAGGTTAACTCCGGGCACCTTTAATGCGGCAGTAACGTCGGCCCAACCCATACCGTTAATGCCAATGGCGCCAATATTCAGCTGGTCGCTTGGGGCAAGTCCGGGTTTTAAAATGGCAAAAGCCTGGTTATTTAAGGCGGATGCTAACAGGCTGCCACCGGCTACGATGGCAGATTTTTGTAGAAAATCTCTGCGGGAAGTCATATGTTTTATTAATTGGTTGCATAAATTTAGCGTTATTTAAATATATACAAGTGTATTTTTAACAATTAATGATAATTATACATTTTATAGCCCGGGATTAACGGATCTTACAGATTAATGCTCTTCCGGAGAATCAACGAAATCAACGCAATCATAAAAATCAACGGTTACGGCTTCAGGAATTCCCCATCCACAATCAGCAACTTTACCCCATTCTCCGTCACCGAACGATGCGAGCTTAAGTTATCCGAAACGATATAACTCATGCCGGCGCTAAGTTTATAAGTTTCGCCGGTCTCCAATTCAACGGTCGAATCACCTTCAAGACAGTATATTATATGGCCCTTCTGGCACCAATGGTCGGCCAGGTAGCCGGGGCTGTACTCAACTACGCGCACCCGCAAGCCCTCAAATTGCAGTGTTTGCCACCATGCGGTGCCCGTAATGCCGGGGTGGGTTGTTTTTTCAATATCGTCCCATTTTACGGTTTGGAAGGGGATGTTTGATGGTTGCATAGGTGTCTGTTTGTTTATTCCCGGGGTAACAAGCGTTTCTTAGACTGTATTTTTAATAATATCCGCGGCGCACCTGGCGCATTACCTGGCGGTGCCGTTTATCATCAGCTTTACAAAACAATTGTATTTCTCTACGTTCACCAGGTCAAATTCGTTAAAGGTGGGGGCCATTTCCTTACCCATTACCTCCGCGTCTTCTACGCCAATGCGAAAACTGACCATAGTACCGGCATTGCCAAATACCGCGTCACGAAGTTCGGCGCCCGCACCGGCCGCACCTGCTCCCTTCTGTAATTG
>JBDUDE010000369.1:0-2560 GCA_040003105.1 Mucilaginibacter sp.
ACGTAAGGGTAGCAAAAGGCGCCGGCAATGGATTTGATGAAGCAGCATTGCGGGCCTTACGTGCCTATAAATCCCCTATTAAAGATGCCGCGGGAGAGCATAGCATAGCCATTGTATTTTGTGTTGTTAAAAACGAGTCTCGCCCGGTTGTAAGCGAAGACCTAAAGAAAGACGGCTATGTAGGCGAACTGGCTATAAGTGATAACATGAAGTCACGATTTAAAATGAGCGCTGCCAAACTCTATCCATCAGGAACGGTTATCAAAACTATCGGGCAGTGAAAGAGCAAGCGAGGTTCTTAGTTTTTATCCTCGATGTGTTGCTAACTAAAAGCTTCAGGTCGGAAGGGTTGAGGCTTTCATTATGTTTGTTGCTTCCGTTACCTGCGAGAGTATGGACTTTTCGGTGAACTGTGGACGCTTATAGGATGAAGTAAAGAATTCAAAGATATACCGCAAGCCTGACAGACAAATTGATAAGACATGAAAAAAATAATCCAGGTTATATTCATTAGTTTGATAATCGCTTTAAAAGCGTTTGGTCAGGCAGAAACAATCAAAAGCTCAGAATACAAAAATACTGCTTACAGGTTTAGCATAAAGATACCGGGTAACTGGAAGCTTTATGGTGAAATTCCTGATGACAAAATTGAGCACAGGGCAATTGCCGATTGGGGGCTCCCACCAATTTTTAGTGATTTGGAAAAAACAAACATAGAAAACTCCATATCGATAACTGCTTATAAAAAAGCAAATATCAAATCTGTTCATCAGTTAATTTCAATGGAAGCTGCGAGAACCAACCCGGCAACCAATATAATGAAGCAGGATAGTACCAGTGAAAATGCCCGAATAATACTCCGGACGGATAGAGGACTTAAATATAAAGGGAAGTCTTATTTTGTATTTAAGAACAATATTGGATATGTAATAAATTTTATGGCAACGCCCGGTACGTACGCAAAAAACCTTCCAGCCTTTGAAGCATTTTATAAGAATGTCAAATTTGATTAAGTAAATCAACTCACTCGTCAAACTCCTTGTCGGTTTTGCATGACGAAAGCCCGTAAAACGTATTTACAGGCTTTGTGTATGCGGCAGTGATTACTGTGCCTTGTGATTGCTGTTAAACACATCCCTGAATATTTTCCAGCCGGATTTTGTTCTTTTCCATAACTTCAGGTATTTACCGTCATCAAGCACCTTGCCGTCTTGCTTAAAAACCTGCCAGGTGCCTTCTTCGGTTACGTATTCTTTGCCGTCGCCATACACCTCTTTAGTCTGGAACTTCACGCCTTTAACTTTTACATCAGCAAATGCTTCTTTAAAATCCTTTTCGAGGGCTTTTCTGCCCGATATTGGAAGCGTGTTTGGCGATAGCAGACAGGCATCATCGGTATAAAGGTTAACAATAGCCGGGGCTTTTTTTGAGAACAGTTCAAAATAATCCGTATTGATTTTCTCAATCGTCTTTTTTACTGCGGATAGCCCATCAGTAGCTTGAGCCAAGCAATTGCTGTAAACTAAAAAGAGGGCCACAGCTACTATTGCTGTTACTAAACTGTTTTGTTTCATGATTTTTTAAATTGAATGAATAACTACTGCAAAACTACCGGTCGCGAAAGTTCTAAAATTGTAAAAATCGGAACAGCTTAATTATTGAGCGGGACAAAAAAGTCTGTTGAACTTTCAGGCGCAAACTGGGAAGGCGTTGAGCCTGTGAAGAATTTAAAATCCTTTATAAAATGCGACTGGTCGAAATAGCCACATTGATGTGCAATAGTAGTAAGTGTTGATTCTTTGGCCGCGACAAGGTGAATACTCTTTTGAAACCGTGCTATTTTGCTAAACAAGTTTGGACTGAGACCGGAATAGTTTAAAAATATTTTTTGCAGGTAACGCGATGAAATGCCGTACCGGGATGAAACCGAGTTAATATTTTCGAAAAAGTCATCTTTGGTTAAATCACGCATAATGCTGTTTACCAGCCCTAACCTGCTAAATTTATCCGGGGAACGCGAAAGCTTCTTCAGCAAAAACTTTTCTGCTAATTCAATTCTCACTACCAGGGATTTAGCATCCACTAATTTTGAATGCAGTGTAGCAGTTTCTTTACCGCCTATGTCATTGAAATCAATTACCTGGTCGTTAAACTCTTCTATCCGCTCATTAAAAAAGCATGCCGCGGTGTGCGGAAAAAAACGGATGCCAAACATGGAGTGCTTGCCGAAAGAAGTAAACGTAAAGGGCTGAATGGTTTGGCCCCACAGTTGTATATCAGGTTGTTTTATTAAACTACCATTATGCAGCTGTTGCGGGCCATCGGTTCCCAGGTTGAACATAATCTCGATAAAGCCATTTGCAAAAACTTTATCTTCGGTAAATACAGCGGTATCCGTTTCGCATACAAAGTAGCATTGCACGTAATTCTTTAAAAAATCGCCTGGTGTGAATTCTCTGTAGCGCATATCCAGCTGAAAACTATGTCGAAGTTAATATAAAACGAAAGCATTTTAAATAAAGTTGGATATTGGGGTGGCTAATGCTGCCATAAGCAACAC
>JBDUDE010000216.1:0-2556 GCA_040003105.1 Mucilaginibacter sp.
ACAATTTCGTTTATCATGTATTCATAATCGAAATCAAAAACCAGCGAATCTTTAAAAGGCATACCACCGCCAATATCAAGCGTATCCAAATGCGGGTTTATCTTTTTAAACTTGCAATACAGGGTAACGTATTTCTCTAACTCGTTCCAATAGTATGGCGTATCCGAAATACCTGAGTTAATAAAAAAGTGCAGCAGCTTAACCCTGAAGTTAGGATTGCCCTCTATTTTATTATGATAAAAATCGATGATATCTTCCATACGGACACCTAAACGCGAGGTATAGAATTGCGAATCAGGCTGCTCTTCTGCCGCTATACGGATACCGAGGTTACAGGGGGTAGCCATTTCAATCTCATCGTCGTACAGATTGAACTCTTCTTTATTGTCCAACACCGGGATGATATTTGAAAATCCATCATGCAGCATATCGATAATATAGGTTTTGTACTGAAAAGTTTTAAACCCGTTGCATATTACGGTAACATCTTTGCTTACCGCGCCCTTTTTTTCCAGCGCATCAATCATCGGCATATCAAAAGCCGACGACGTTTCCAGGTGGATCTCGTTCTTCAGCGCTTCTTCAACAATATGCTTAAAGTGCGAGCTTTTGGTGCAATAGCAATATTTATAGCTGCCGCGATAATTATTTTTAACTATCGCCTGCTGAAACAGCAGCTTGGCCTGCTGTATTTTTTTAGAAATCATGGGTAAATAAGTGAAGCGTAGGGGCGTGCCATACGTTTCAATCATTTCCATTAAATTGAGGTCGTGAAAATAAAGTTCATCCTCAATTATCTCAAAACCCTCCTGCGGGAAGCCAACACTCAGGTCAAGAAATTCCTCGTAACTCTGCATTTATTAAAATTTTGGCAAATGTATATTTTAAACGCAATAATGTGCTAATTGTTAAGATAATTTTTATAGTAGGAATGTAAATTAATTGATGAAGTTTTTGTTAAAAATGGGTTAAGAAATTCCCCGTAGCGTTATAAGATTTGATTATAAGTGTTTGTGCCTATTGGCTGGCTTTTTGGATGAGCATTTCAATATTATAACAAAAATACTGCTTGCGGTCATAAACGCACTATTGGTTAATGGCAGATCTTCTTTGTCGCCTTATCCATTCCTTTCACCGATTAAACCCTGCCATTCACCGGATTTGAATTGTGTGTGCCTGCCTCTGCGGTTAGTTTTGGAGCTTTAACACGACAATTATGGAGACCAAAACAATATTAATATCTGGCGCAAGCATAGCAGGACCAGCCCTTGCTTTTTGGCTAAATAAATACGGATTTAAACCAACTATTATTGAAAGGGCACCCGGAATAAGGCCGGGCGGCTCTGCTGTTGATTTTCGCGGCGTGGGCATGGAGGTGCTGGAAAAAATGAATATAGTGAGCGAAATAAAAAAGTACGAAACCCGCGCCGGGAAAATAACCATAGTAAATAAAAACAATAAGAAATTGGCCAGCATGCCCGATGGCTTTACCAGCGGCGAACTGGAAATTTTGCGCGGCGACCTGGCCAACGTGTTTTATGAAGCGACCAAAGACAATACCGAATATATTTTTGACGATTCGATTACTGCTATGCAGCAAACGGCAACGGGTGTTGAGGTAGCTTTTAATAAAGTTGAGCCGCGCAAGTTTGATTTGGTGATAGGTGCCGATGGCTTGCATTCCAATGTACGTGCACTGGCCTTTGACGATGAAGCCCGGTTTCTGCATCATTTGGGTATTTACTTTGCCATATTTACTACGCCTAATTTTATGGAGTTAAAGGATATGGCAGGCTTGTATTACGGCACGCTTGGCCGACGTACAGGAATATTCAGTGCAAGACAAGACACCGAGGCCAGGGCCAGCTTTTATTTCGCGTCGCCGGCATTTGATTATAATTACCGGGATATGAACGCCCAGAAAGAAATTATCCGCAACAGGTTTAAAGGCGAAGCGTGGCAAATACCGCAATTGCTTAAATATATGGACAACGCTTCCGATTTCTATTTTGACTCGGTAAGCCAAATCCGAATGGACAGGTGGAGCGATGGCCGTGTAGCTTTATTGGGCGATGCCGGGTATTGCGCTTCGCCGATGTCGGGCATGGGTACCAGTATGGCGGTGGTTGGGGCTTATATTTTGGCAGGGGAACTTAACGAGGCTGATGGAGATTATGCCAAAGCTTTTGCCCGTTACGAAACGCAAATGCGTCCGTTTGTAACCGCTGCCCAAAAAATGGCCGAAGGAGCGGAGTGGTTTGTGCCAACCACACGGTTTAAGCTTTGGATGAGCCGGCAGATATGGAAAATATTGCCACATACCCCATGGAAAAATATGATGATTGAGATGCCGTTGAAGGTGGCGATGTCGATAAAACTACCTGATTATGAGTTAGTTGATGGCTTTCAGACCACGGACGATAGACCATAGCCATTGGTCGCGAACTTTAATCTATGGACTATGGTCCATGGTCTATCGACTAATTGGCAAATGCACCTCTGCCATCATGCACCTTGCGCTACCGCCTCCATTGGTTTCGATTGTATTGATGTCCG
>JBDUDE010000656.1:0-2554 GCA_040003105.1 Mucilaginibacter sp.
TACCCTATGGGCGGCTACCAGATGCTGGTGCGGGGCGATATTATGCGCGGCCGTTACCGCAACAGCTTTGAAAAACCCGAAGCTTTTGTTCCAGGCAAGTCAACGCAGGTAAAATTCACCCTGCCTGATGTTGCGCACACCTTTAAAAAAGGCCACCGCATAATGGTGCAGGTGCAAAGCAGCTGGTTCCCCCTTGCCGACCGTAACCCGCAACAGTTTGTGGATATTTACCAGGCTAAAGATTCGGATTTTGTGAAGGAAACGATTAATATTTATCATGATGAATCGAAGATAATTTTGCCGGTTTTGAAGTGATACCTTAAGACTTACGAAGTTTTATAAACTTCGTAAGTCTGCCCATTCAACCTAAAAAACTATAACAATGAAAAAACTTTACGCGCTGTTAGCCCTGCTTATTCCTGCAATCAGCTTCGCTCAAAATGCCGATTCGGTTTGGTTTGTGAATAATTACACCAAGAAAGAGGTTAGCATTCCCATGCGGGATGGTATCAAGCTGTTTATATCAGCTTATTTACCTAAGGATAATTCGGAAAAACACCCTATATTAATGGAGCGTACCCCCTATTCCTGTGCCCCATACGGTAACGACAAGTACCGCCCGTTTTGGGTTAACCATTTGATAGAATACTGTAAAAAAGGCTACATCATGGTGATTGCCGATGTGCGCGGCAGGTGGATGAGCGAAGGTCATTATATGGATGTGCGGCCCTTCAATTTTAACAAGAAGACCAATAAGGATATTGATGAAGCCAGTGATTCCTATGATACCATCGACTGGATGGTGAAAAACCTGGAAAACAACAATGGCAGCGTTGGGGTATTCGGTATTTCCTACCCGGGCTTTTACTCAACGATGGCATCATTAAGCGGCCACCCGGCCTTGAAAGCCGTTAGTCCCGAAGCACCGGTTACCGATTGGTTTGTGGGCGATGATTTTCACCACAACGGGGCTTTTTTCCAGACGGATGCATTTGCATTTTATTCGGGTTTCGGCTTTGGTGCGCCGCACCCGAAGCCTACTACCGTAGCCGCAAAAACTTTTGACTACCCCGATTTTGACAACTACTCATTTTACCTTAAAACCGGGGCAATATCCAATTTGACTAAGCTGACCGGCGACAGCCTCGAGTTTTGGAACCAGATTATGGCGCACCCCAACCGTGATGATTTCTGGATGTCGCGCAATGCACGTGTCGGCATAAAAAATGTAAAACCGGCCATGCTGGTTGTAGGCGGTATTTTTGATGCCGAGGATTGCTTTGGCGCCTGGAACACTTACCAGGCTATCGACAAGCAAAGCCCGCAAACCAGCAACCGGCTGGTGATGGGCCCCTGGTACCACGAGCAATGGCGCAACAACGACGGCACACATTTAGGCAATGTGCAATGGGGAAGTAACACCAGTAAGTATTATGCTGATAATATCGAGGTTCCATTTTTTGAATTTTACCTGCGCGGAAAAGGAACGGTTGACAGTATAAGCAAAGCCACCGTATTTTTTACCGGCGAAAATAAATGGCACCATTTAAAACAATGGCCACCCGTTGACGCAATGCCGACTAACCTGTACCTTGAGCAAAAAGGAAAGCTATCTTTTGATGCCATCAGCACTTTTGCACCCGCATTTGACAGCTATGTGAGCGACCCGGCCAAACCCGTACCCTATACCGAAGACGCACACTTTAACCGCACCCGCAATTACATGACCGACGACCAGCGCTTTGCCGCCCGTCGCCCCGACGTGCTGGTTTACGAAACTCCTCTGCTGGACAAAGACATTACGCTTGCGGGCCCCGTAGTTGCCGACTTATTGGTTAGTATAAGTAATACCGACGCAGATTTTGTGGTAAAACTGATTGACGTTTTCCCGGATGATGCCGGCCACGATAACGTTGACATTTACGCCGAAACAGACGCCCCTAACCGTGTACCTATGGGCGGTTACCAGATGCTGGTGCGCGCCGAAATTATGCGCGGCAGGTATCGCAACAGCTATTCGGCTCCGGAAGCATTTGTACCTAACAAACCCACACAAGTAAAATATACCCTGCCCGATGTTGCCCATACTTTTAAAAAAGGCCACCGTATTATGGTGCAGGTACAAAGCAGCTGGTTCCCGCTTTCCGACCGCAATCCACAGCAGTTTATTGATATATACCACGCAAAGGACGAGGACTTTGTAAAGGAAACTATTAACATTTATCAAAACCAATCGAAGATAATTTTGCCGGTGGTGAAGTAAAGATTAGAGATTTAAAACTTTGTCATTGCAAGGAACGAGCGCGGCAATCTCGTCGCTATGTCTGAACCATGATTTTCCTGATTCAAAGATTTTCTTGATTTTTAACGCATGCGCTGGGCATCCTTTAATCCTAAAATCAAGAAAATCATGGTTCAGACCAAGATTGCTTCGTACCTCGCAATGACAAATCCGTAAGAAACTGTTAATAAAATAGTTACAGCCTAAGCCTTCCGCTTGCCTATCTTATTAAGAATAATTCTAAATAAATTTCATAAAACGCTTTGAAGTTAA
>JBDUDE010000580.1:0-2550 GCA_040003105.1 Mucilaginibacter sp.
ATTTTGACCCGCTGCCTGTTATGGCCGCTTTGGAAAAAGCGGAGTTACCTGCAGGGCAATCCGAAGAAAAAAATATTGTCCTGCAAATAGTATATCAGCAACAGCCATTATTAACAGCGTTGCCGGAGTTTGTGCCGGTGGTGCATAATTAAACCATGCTTTTAGTTGGTTTATCACCCAAACAACAACCCAAAAACTTCCTCAATATTACTAACCACCTTTACATCAATTTTATACCGCGACAGGTCCATTTTCTTTTTATCGTTGCCGCCTTGCGGGATGTTGTATTTGGAGATAAAAATCTGCTCAAAGCCAAGCTTCTGCGCTTCAGCAATGCGCTGCTCCACCCGGTTAACGGCACGGATTTCGCCGGAGAGGCCAATCTCGCCGGCAAAGCAGGTTTTTGATGAAATCGGGATGTCTTCGTGAGATGATATGATGGCTGCGGCGAGGCCTAGATCTATGGCGGGGTCTTCAACGCGAATGCCGCCGGTTATGTTTAAAAACACATCTTTGGCCCCCAGTTTAAAGCCGCAACGTTTTTCCAATACGGCCAGCAGCATGCTCATGCGTTTGGTATCAAACCCGGTGGCGGTACGCTGCGGCGTGCCATAGGGCGAATCGCTCACCAATGCCTGCGTTTCAATCAACATGGGCCGCATGCCTTCCAGCGTGGCCGATATCGTAATGCCGCTCAAAGGTTCATCGCGCTGCGATAACAATATTTCGGACGGGTTGGAGACTTCCCGCAACCCTTCGCCAAGCATTTCGTAAATGCCCAATTCCGAAGATGAGCCAAACCTGTTTTTAACCGTACGCAATATGCGGTACACATGGTGACGGTCGCCCTCAAACTGCAACACGGTATCAACCATGTGTTCTAATATTTTTGGGCCGGCTATCATGCCATCTTTGGTAATATGGCCAATTAAAAACACGGGGGTGGAACTTTCCTTCGCAAAGCGCAGCATTTCAGCCGTGCACTCCCGCACCTGCGATACGCTGCCTGGCGTCGACTCGATATGCGCTGAATGCAAGGTTTGTATTGAGTCAATCACCACCAAATCCGGCTCCAACTCCTCAATTTGCTTAAAAATGTTTTGGGTTGATGTTTCGGTGAGGATAAAACAACCCTTGCCATATTCCTTTTTCCGACTTCCGCTTTCTGAGTCGCGACTTCCGACTTCCATCAAACGCTCCGCCCGCATCTTTATCTGGCGGTCGCTTTCCTCGCCTGATACATACAACACTTTTAGGTTTGGCATACTTAAAGCCAACTGCAGCATCAGGGTTGATTTGCCTATGCCGGGTTCGCCACCGATAAGCACCAATGAGCCGGCCACAATGCCGCCGCCTAAAACGCGGTTAAATTCATTATCGGGAGTTAACAGGCGGTCTTCTTCGTTAAAAGTAATATCAGCCACCTGTACGGGCTTATTGGCGCGCTGCTGGGTGGTCGAGGCGCTTTTCCAGTTCGGTACCGAGGTATTTGCCTTCTCGATGATTTCTTCGGCAAAAGTGTTCCATTGCGCGCACGACGGGCATTTGCCCAGCCACTTTGCCGCCTCGTAGCCACAACTCTGGCAGAAATATGCAATTTTTGATTTAGCCAATTTGATGTTGAATTTTCCGGATACGAATTTACTAAAAATAATAGCAATTCATGAAATGTGTATGAAAATTTAACCACAGAGGCCGCTGATGAGGCACGGAGTTTACAGAGGCCCGGCTGGTTGATATAATATGCGTAGTTAATATCAGCGAACATCGGCGCCTTATCAGCTTTATCAGCGATTTTTTCTTCTCAGCGCTCTCTGTGATTCCTCTGTACCTCTGCGATTAAAAAAATCACTTCAACACCAAGTCTGCCCTTACCGGGTAATGGTCGGATAATTTCTTCTGGATAATCAAATAATTATGAATATCAAATTGCGGACTTGCCATAATATAATCGATCTGGTAATTGGGGAAATCGCCATTATAGGTGCGCCCGAAGCCCGAGCCGGATTCGCGGAAGGCATTTTTTAAGCCTTTGGCCATTTGGTTTACTGCGTATGATGCCGGGGTGTCGTTAAAATCGCCCGAGATGATATATGGATAAGGGCATTGCGCCGCATGCTCTTTTATTTTAACCACCTGGTCGCTGCGTTTTATGAAGGCCAGCTTTAATTTGCTGCCCAGCCGCCGGGCCGATGAGCCTTCTGTTTTGCCTTTGTCGGCTATGTTTTTGAGGTACTTATAATCCTCCGGGTCGAACCGTATGGATTGCAGGTGTACGCTGTATACCCTGAAAACTTTGTCGCCTTTTTTAATGTCAATATAAATACAGGAGTTTTCGCTCAATTTATTGGCAAATGGGATAATGCCGTGTGCCACTATCGGGAACCTCGAAAATATGGCCTGCCCAATAGCTTCCTGGCTGTTGGCAATTACCGGTTCAAAGTAATACCAGGTGGTGTTCATTATTTTTAATATCGAGTCGCGCATATCATACTGCCCCGCGTTGCGCGTATAAAACTCCTGGAAACCTATCACATCCGGCTGGTTCTC
>JBDUDE010000468.1:0-2550 GCA_040003105.1 Mucilaginibacter sp.
TGAAGATGGTGCGGTACATGTAGTGTGGGTTCCAGTCAATTAAAACTGCGCCGAGATCAAAGATGATGGTGGTTATCATAAAAAAAATTGGCTGGCTGTGCTCGCACAGCCAACGGGTATTTAAGTTCTGTATTTTTCAATTTTTTGCGGGTTCTGACGATTGTCAACAAAAGAAAGCAGTTCAATTTCTTTCGAATGTTCCTTTACCCTGTAAACGATGGATACCGGTTTAATTATAAGTCCGACATGCACATTTTTGAGTCGACCCGGTCGTTTACCTATTCTTGGTTCAATTGTCAAGATTTCAAGGTAATCATTAACTCTTTTCTTGAACTTTTTTATTTCCTTTTCTGTGAAATGTAATTTAAGATATTCAATTCTATATTCGAAGGTCTCTAACGCTTCCGGCATCCATATTATTGAAAACTTCATAGACCTAATCTCGCAACCGCTTCTTCATGAGAGATGCCTTCACCTCTATCAGCTTGCTCTAAGCCTCTTAATACCGATTGCTGTTGTTCTTCACTAAGGTCATCAAACCAGTCATGATGTTTTGCTTCCAATAAGCTTTCTATCGCTTTTATTAATTCAACATCCTGAATTTCTAATACCGCTTGCACTAGTTTTAACTTCTCTGCCTGTAAATTCATCACATTATCTTTTATACGCTAAGTTACGGAAGTTTGAGAATCAAAACATTTATAAATAATAATTTTGTTAATATCCGTATTGGTTTTTATTTCGCTTCCCACAAAATATTCACCGCTGATAATTGTTCGTTTTCCAGCCGCAATTCATTATTAATGGTGAAACCGTTTTTAAGATAAAAAGCTATAGGCGATGGGTAAGGTCTGCCATCTGGTTTTACATCATTGTTATGGTCAACTGCCCAGGCAAAGAGTTGCGGGCCTTCCTTTTTTAATTCGTTCAGTAATATAGTTCCGTAACCCTTTCCGTGGTATGCACTGTTTAGCATGATAAAAAAACTACGTACAGGTCCTGCGGTAAATGTTGCGGCCCAGCCGGCAATGACGGCACTTTCGTCAATCATCAGATAATATTTGACGTCGAAAAGCGGATCTAAAAACGCATCAAACTCAGCCATGCTGGGCATCTGCAGTTTAACGGGATATTCCGCATTCCAGATTTCTAAAGCGGCTTGCTTCTGTTCTAATGTGAGGTGTTTTTGGTTTGTGATTTTCACTGCTATTTATTCATTCTCCAGCAAATATGTTTTAAATCCTTCAAAATCCTTGCCCAAACTTGTGGCATGCTTTTCTTTTTTATGCAGATTTTCCACTTGCTCCGGCACATCAATTTTATTTGCGATGCTTTCCGGGAAAACATCCGGGAACTTGCAGGGATGGGCGGTTGATAAAAACACACCGGCGGTATCGGGCTTGTAATCATTCTGTTGGTAATCGCGCAGGGCCTGCCAGGCAATAGCAGTATGCGGGCAGGCTACGTAGTTATAATTGTCGTTAATGAATTTTATTGCTTCAAGTGTTTCTTCATCATTATAGCGATAACCGGAAACCAGCGCTTTAAGAACATTCACATCGTCTTTAAACATATCGGCAATGCGCACCCAGTTGCTTGGGTCACCTACATCCATAGCATTACTTAGCGTGGCTACTGATGGTTTTGGCTGATACACGCCCGACTTTAAATACTCCGGAACAGTATCATTTGCATTTGTAGCTGCAATAAAATGCTCAACAGGCAACCCCATTTTCCAGGCCAGCAGGCCGGCGCCAATGTTGCCAAAATTGCCACTGGGTACAGAGAAGATCACTTTGCCAATACCCTGCTTCGATAACTGTGCGTAGGCATTAAAATAATAAAACGTCTGCGGGATAAGCCTTGCAATGTTAATCGAGTTGGCGGATGTAAGCCTGAATTTTTCATTCAGTTCTGAATCGGTAAATGCATGCTTAACCAACGCCTGGCAATCGTCAAAAGTACCATCTACTTCAACAGCGCGGATATTTTGGCCGTTGGTGGTTAACTGCAGCTCCTGTATATCGCTCACCTTGCCTTTGGGGTAAAGTATAGTAACGCGCGTATTCGGCACACCCAAAAAGCCAAGGGCAACAGCGCCACCGGTATCTCCGGAAGTTGCTACCAATACATCCAGTTGCTTTTCGCCCGCCTCTAAAAAATAGCTCATCACCCGGCTCATAAATCGCGCGCCAAAATCTTTAAACGCCAGCGACGGCCCGTGCCATAACTCCAGCACGTAAATGTTTTCTTCCAGCTTTACCACCGGAGCTAAAAAATTGATAGCATCGTGAATAATAGCTTTCAAATCATCAGCCGGAATGTCGTCGCCGATTAAATTTTGCGCCACATGGAAGGCAATTTCGGGCAGGGTATATTGGTCAAGATTATTTAAAAACTTATCATCAAGCCGGGGGATGGTAACGGGCATATAAAGGCCCTTATCCTGCGGCATGCTGTTAAAAACCGCGTCTTTGAAGGATACGCGGGTGGATGGGTTTTTGGTACTGTATAGTTGCATTGTTGTTATTTATTTTTTGTCATTGCGAG
>JBDUDE010000750.1:0-2549 GCA_040003105.1 Mucilaginibacter sp.
ACCCCGAGCCGAAGCCAGCAGCGGCAAACATTACCGGCCACGTGGCGTTTTGGAAAGGTGTTAAAGTAACCGAATAAACCATGAAGCAGTACGATGCAATAATTATCGGTGCCGGGCAGGCCGGCGGTCCACTGGCGCGCAAACTGGCCGAAGCAGGCAAGAAAACAGCCATTATTGAAAAGCGCTGGGTTGGCGGCACTTGTATTAATGATGGCTGCACGCCTACCAAAACCATGGTTGCATCGGCTAAAATGGCTTATATGGCTGCTAACAGCGGGCCGCTGGGCGTTAAAATAAAAAGCTTTTCGGTTGATTTACGAAAAATTAAGAAGCGTAAAGACGACATCGTTCACCAGGCGCGCGATGGCAACCAGAAAGCCATGGAGAAAACCCAAAACTTGGAACTGCTTTTTGGCGAAGCATCGTTCACCGGTGATAAAACCATTAAGGTAAAGCTAAACAGCGGCCGCGAAAAAGAATTAAAGGCCGATTTGATATTTATTAATACTGGCGCAAAACCATTCATCCCTGAAATTGAGGGCATAAATGAAATAGGGTACCTTGATTCCACATCAATAATGGAACTGACCGAGGTGCCGGAGCATTTGGTGGTTGTGGGTGGCAACTATATCGGGCTGGAGTTTGGGCAGATGTTCCGCCGGTTTGGCAGCAAGGTTACGGTTATTGAAAGGTCGGGACGGCTGGTATCGCGCGAGGATGAGGATATTTCAACCGAAGTAACCAAAATAATGGAGGCAGAGGATATTGCCGTACTCACCAACACCACAACCACTAAGTTTAAAAAGAAAGCGGGCGGCAAAATTACCATCACCCTAAATAAAAACGGCAAAGAGGAAAAGATAAAATGCTCCCATGTACTGATGGCAGTCGGGCGCACGCCGCAATCAAAAGCTTTGAATTTGGATGCCACCGGTGTTAACGTTGATGAACGCGGCTTTATCACCGTAAATGATAAGCTGGAAACCAATGTAAAAGGTATTTATGCTTTAGGTGATGTAAAGCCCGGCCCGGCGTTTACCCATATTAGCTATAATGATTATACTATTGTTTACCGCAATTTAATAGAGAAACAAAAATTATCAATCAAGGGCCGCCCGGTGCCTTATACTATGTTTACCGACCCGCAGCTGGCCCATATTGGCATTAGCGAAAGCGAGGCTAAGAAGCAGGGCATAAAGTATAAAGTAGCCAAATTGCCTTTCGCACATGTAGCCCGTGCTATTGAAAACGGCGACACACGCGGATTTATGAAAGCCATTGTTGACCCGGAGACTAAAAAGATTTTAGGCGCTACCGTATTGGGCCCCGAAGGCGGCGAGATAATGACCATGCTGCAAATGGCTATGATGGGCGGCATTACCTACGAGCAGATACGCTACTGTGTGTTTGCGCACCCATTGTATGCCGAAGCGTTAAACAACCTTTTCCTGGGGCTCGACGGCTAAACGTTATGATAAAGGTTAAGCACCTCAGCAAACATTTTGGCAAAGTTAAGGCCGTGGACCATATCTCGTTCGAGGTAAAGGAGCACGAGAACCTTATTTTGCTGGGTACCAGCGGCTGCGGCAAAACCACTACCCTTAAAATGATTAACCGGCTGATTGAACCTTCTGCCGGCGAAATTTTTATCGATGGCAAAAACATATTTGAGCAATCGCCCGAGATATTGCGCCGGGGTATTGGGTATGTGCTGCAAAACAATGGGCTGTTTCCGCATTATACCGTTGCCGAAAATATTGCAGTGGTTCCCCAATTGTTAAAATGGGACAAAAAGCGTACCGAAAAACGAGTGGACGAACTGCTTGAAAAACTGCACCTAAGTAAAGATTACCTGCATGTTTACCCCAACGAATTAAGCGGTGGGCAGCAGCAGCGAATAGGCCTTGCCCGCGCCCTGGTGGCCGACCCGGCAGTGTTGCTGATGGATGAACCCTTCGGAGCCCTGGATAACGTAACCCGTTCAAAAATACATGCGGAGTTTAAAGCACTAGACGAGCTGAAACGCAAAACCATCATTATGGTTACCCACGATGTGCAGGAAGCCTTTGAACTGGGCGACCATATTTGTTTGATGGATAAAGGAAAAATTGTGCAGGATGGTACCCCTGCAGAGCTATTGTTTAAGCCCCAAAACGATTTTGTAAAGGAATTTTTGAAAGAGCAAAGACTGCTTCTGGAATTTAAAACAATTACCGTAAAATCAATCTGGCATTTACTTTCAAATGAAGAAAAAACAGAGCCCGGAACAGGGATATTGTCTAACTACAAAGATGATTTATGGAGAGTCTTGGAAAGGGCTACATTTTCCAATGCTAAAAGGTTGCACATGATGAACCTGGAAAACAAGGAGGTGAAGACTGTAACTTTTGAGACTTTGACGGCGGCATTCTATCAATATAAAAAACAGCAGGCCCATGAATGAGCACCAGCAAACTTTATGGGAATTTATGCAGCAGCAAAGCGATAAGCTGCTTACGCAAACTTTGCAGCATATAGGGCTTACGTTCATTTCACTGTTTATTGCGGTG
>JBDUDE010000231.1:0-2547 GCA_040003105.1 Mucilaginibacter sp.
CCGCCGGTTACTGTAGCGTTTGATGCCTGGTAATATTCTTTTTCATTATTTACGCCGGGGTTGCCCACGTCAACGTTCCATTTGCTGCCATCAACACTTGTGCCGTTAAACTCGTCGGACCATACCAGCTGCCAGGTTACCGCACGGACCTGGGTTGTTTGGCCGGTGTTGGTTGACGCATTTTTAGGCTGGTTATTCATGTCCTTTTTACACGAACTCACCATTGCCACCAGCGCCAGGGCTACCCCCGCGCGGCTTAAGAATTTAAAAAATTGTTTTTTCATAACGGTTTTTATTTGGTTTGCTAAAAGAGAGCCAAGAATCAAGAAGTCAAGAGTCAAGACAGAAAGAGGATTGTTTGATAGTACTTTCCATCTGACACTTCTAAATTCTTAAATCTTGACTTCTTGATTCTTGACTCTTGGTTCTTGATTCTTGACTCTTACAATCTTGATTCTCCTCTACTGGTTCACTTTAAATGATTCCCATCCCGAGGCTGTTGTCCGGGTGCAGGTCATAGCCTGGGTGCCGTTCTCGCTGGATACGAAATCGTTGTTATTACCTTTAAGCGTTATGGTGCCGTCGGCGTTTACGCCCCAAACGAAGGCTTCCCAATCGCTGTGGGTGGCGCGGTTGCAGGTAATGGCCTGCGTGCCGTTTTCGCTCGATACATATTTACCCATACTTTGCAACGAAACTTTGCCATTGCCGGCATCAACCACTAAAAACTGTTCCCACGTGCCCGCTGTGGCGCGGGTACAGGTCATGGCCATGGTGCCGTTTTCGCCGCTTACATATTTGTTGTTGAAGCCTTTTAGGGTGATGGTTTGCCCAATAGGCGCACCGCCGCCGGTGCCGCTTGATTGTGTACCTGCCCATTTAAAGGTGGCAGCGGCTCCGGCCGGCAAGGTATAGGTAAACGACTCAGCTCCCCATTTAATTTTAAACGACTGGCTGGAAGTAGCGGTATTTAAAGCCACCACCACCTTGGTGCCATCCGGATTTTTAAAGGCTACGTTTTGTATGCTTGCGGAGAATGTATTTGATGATATGCGCACAGCGCCCGCTTTCACAAATTGAGACGCCTGGGCAACGGTGTAGTAAGCCGTGTTTTTGGCATAGCTGTTGCCCGATATGGTTACAGCGCCTAAACAGGTACTGCAACCGCCCGCAGTGTGCGGGTTGTTATTAGGGTCGGCGGCAAGGTTCCATTCCAGTACCACGCGGCTCCAGTTACGTGGTGCGCCGATGATAAGGTTATTCATGTGCCAGCCAAAGTCGCCCGCAAAATTGCCGGGCGCACCCATAAATTGCTCGGTAAAATAAATATTTTTGGCAGGAAAGGCATTGTGCACGGTGGTTAGCGCGCTAATATCGCCCGCATAAAGGTGGAAAGCAGAGCCATCAACATAGGGGTTTGCGCCGGCATCGCCTAAAACAGCCTCCGGGTAATCGGGGCGGTCGCAGTTATGGTCGTAAGCAACAATTTTAGTGCTGATGCCATTGGCGGCAAACTGCGGGCCGAGGTTGTTTTTAATGAAGTTGGTCTCTTCGTTAGCCTGCATGGTCATTGCAGGGTTGTTGTTGGCATTTAGCGGCTCGTTTTGCGGACAAACAGCATAAATAGTTATCCCCTGCGCAGCCATGGCCTGGATATATTTTACAAAGTAGCGGGCATAAGCGTCGTAATAAGCCGGGTTTAAGTTGCCGCCGGTAAAGCCACCGTTGCCGGTTGTGCTTTGCTTCATCCAAACGGGGGCCGTCCATGGGGTAGCCATTATTTTAATGGATGGATTTATGGCAATAATTTTCTTCAGTACCGGCACCAGGTCGGTCATTTCCTGGCTGATACTAAAGTGGGTAAGGCTGTTATCTGTTTGCCCTGATGGCATATCGTCATAAGTAAAATCGGACGAGCTTAAGTCTGAAGCGCCTATGGTAATCCGCACAAATGCCGACCCAACATGGCCCGAAGCAGTTGAAAAGATATCAGTCAAAAATGTGTTTTGATTTGCACCCAGGCCTTTAATTAGTGATGCGCTGCCACCGGTTAAAGCGTAGCCAAAACCATCAATAGTTTGGAAAGTTGAATTTTCGTCGACAGTTATCGTGGTCGGATTTGTGCCCGCATCGGCTGCGAAGTTTACGCTGGTTTGCTGTGCCAGCAGTTTGCTTTTATCGGATGTGGTTTCCCAGATGCTTACAGTTTCATTCGCGGCCCGTGCAACCGTAGTAGGGCCGGTAGTTTTGGCCATATCAGGGCTGCCTTTCGACATATCCTTTTTGCACGAATAAAAGAACAATGCGGGTAGCATAAGTAACGCAGCCAGCAATTTTAGTTTGTAATTTGATTTCATAAATGGTTATAGTTGGTTGATTGGTTTAATAGCCTGACCAAATAAAACTTTAACCTGGGCTTAAAAAAATAGCCGGCAACGCAGCACTGCACCGAAGGCGTTTTTTTGTTTTCAGTAAGACGGGCAGACGTATAGTTTTATATTAGCAATACAAAGCTATGTTAATTATAACGTAAATACCAAATATATT
>JBDUDE010000047.1:0-2546 GCA_040003105.1 Mucilaginibacter sp.
AGTGCCTGTGGCCCTGGCAGCCGATGAATTCCATTTACCTGCTTCCCATTTTCTCTTGGAAGATAGTTCTACGGATTTGCCATCTACTGTGATCTTCAGGTAAATGTAAAGGGGGCCTTTTTTTTGATTTTTGGACTGTTTCAGATAAAAAAGTAGTCCGAAGCTTTTTTCTAACATAAACTAACATTTAAAGGGTTAAACAAATGTCGGTTTAGATCACCATCCAAACAAGATGTCCACCTTATGGACATGCTCATTATCAATTCATTATGGCCTTTTCATTGCGTCTTTTTTAAGGTTTGGAATGACGCAATGAATGACGCAATAGAATTATGTGTTTTAATGCGAGTTTTGGTAAAGTGGTGAAACGAAAAAGGCCCTTAATCTACGATTAAAGGCCTTTTTGATGTTTTTGATAACATAATCAGCGGAATGGACGGGACTCGAACCCGCGACCCCGTGCGTGACAGGCACGTATTCTAACCAGCTGAACTACCACTCCGGTTGTCCAAAGATAGCCTTTGGATGGGGTTGCAAATATACGCACCTTTTTTTATTACACAAACTGTTTTTTAAAAAAGTTGGTCTTAAGTAAAAAAAGGGGCGCTGCATCACTTTAAACCGTGTTTTAGGCTGTTGGAAAAAACTTATTTTATTGAAAGTTGTGGTGCGTCGATAGTATAATTTAACCATTCGGCTACCAGCAGGTTGGGCACCCGGCTTAAAAAGCAGGCAATCAGCCGGAGGGACTTAAATACATTTATAGATATCAGATTATTACTCGTTGCCCGTTACCAAACCATCACTCACACACGAAAACCCAAACAAACAGCGCTCCTTTATCATAGTTGCCACCTCGGCAGGCACGTATTGCTCCCAGCCGGTCTCATTTTGTTTAATCATGTTCAGCACCTTATCGGTTTGCACGTGCAGGTTGCTCTCGTTGTAATGGCGAATGTCTTCAATCTTGTTATTCGCTATCAGGTAGCGGTACAGGTCGATAAGGTGGGGCGGCGGGTAAAAGCGCAGGCAATTCCATATTACGCCGTCGCGCAGGGTTGGGTAAATAAACAGCTTTACCTTGCGGCTAAACAGGGTGGCGAATGATTCTAAAATACCGCCCGGCAGGTTGTTATAATGTTCTTCCGAAAAAATATATTCGAGGTTGGGATAGCCCAGCACCATGCCGATTTTTAGTTTAGTAATGGTTGACAGGTAGGCCACCAGCTTATAATATTCGTGAAAGTTGGATATTAATACCGTTTGGCCCAGCGAACAAAGAATATCGACACGTTCAAGGAAATCCTTTTCATCAATTTCGGCGCCCTCTTCGGCATTGCGTTCTTTTAATGCCTGCAGTGTAAGCTCGGCAATTACTACCAGGTTCTTCCTGTCGACATCCGGCTCGGCGATGAATTGCTTAACGCCGGTGTTCAGCATATCCAGGTGCACGTTTATAATAGGCCTGAACCGCCCGCGTATTACCACGATATGTTTTTTATACAATACCTCGGATGGCTGCTGGTTTTTACCATCGGGACCAAACACGGCCGCGTCCGAAAATCCGTATTTTACGAGGTGGAGGCTCATCAGGCGGTTATCAACCTTGATAAAGTCCGGCCCCTCAAAGCGTATCATATCTATCTGGATAGCATCGCGCGTAAGGTTATCCATCAGCGAAAGCAGAAAAACCGGCGGAATTTGGTGGTAGTAAAAGCAGGCATAGATAAGGTTAACCCCCAATATACCAACCGCCTGCTGCTGCAAAACGTTATCATTATCCAGCAGCTTTACGTGCAGCACCACATCATTAAAAGGCCCGTTGGGTTCCAATTGAAAACGCACACCCATCCAGCCATGGCCATCGTTTGTTTTATGGTAATTGAGCGCCGACATGGTGTTTGAAAAAGCGAAGAAAGTTGTTTTATCCCCCCGCTGACCGGTTAAACGTTCAATCAACAGGCCGTATTCGTGCTCCAGCATCGATATCAGCCGGGGTTCGCTTACATAGCGCCGGCTTTGCTGTGCGCCATAGATGGCATCGGAGAAAACCATATCATAGGCCGACATTGTTTTGGCTATAGTACCTGATGAAGCACCGGCTTTGAAAAAGTTAGCCGCTACATCCTGCCCTGCGCCAATCTCGGCAAACGAGCCGTAAATTTTAGGGTCGAGGTTAATGGCCAGCGCTTTTTGTTTGGTCCCGATTTCTTTATTGTGGATAACGTTCATAAACCCTGTTATTTATGGATGCGCGCCGGCATGTTCAATAGTAGTGTGCAGATGTTTTAAAAATACGGCTTTTTTACGGATTTGAATGGGAGAAATTGAAAAAATGGGCAAGCGGGGAAATACTTGATGCTGATTTAACGGCAAATTAACTACCGGACGGGCGCGGCGTTCACCATTATGCATTTATTCTGGGTGATTGGCGTTTATGCTGTAACGTTTATATCGCTTACAGATTTTGGCCCTGCCTTCCGTTCGGCGCCGTTAAGTATTAAAAAACTTTCAATAAAATTTGCGTAACCCAAAAGTTACATATA
>JBDUDE010000093.1:0-2545 GCA_040003105.1 Mucilaginibacter sp.
CCTTCAAGCTCAAGGTTAAGCTTAATAGCCTCTAACAAATGGTCTTCGTCCTCGGCTAATAAAATTCTTTTTTTATTTGGCATGATATGAATTATATTATTTTACACTAATTATCACGAATTCAGACGAATTTCACGAATTAAATATAGGAGCAGATTTGTGAGAATTCGTTCCAATTAGTGAAATTTGTGTCAATTTATTCAAAAACTACTTCAAATATACTACCTGCCGGGCGGTTATCCTTCACTTTTATACTTGCCTGGTGCTTATCAAGCACTTCTTTTACAATATACAGACCTAAACCCGTTCCTTTTGTGTTCCGGGTGTCTTCGCTGCCTACACGGTAGAATTTATCGAAAATACGATTTTTTTCATGGTCGGATATGCCAATGCCATGGTCGGCCACTTCCAAAAATATTTTCCCGTCTTTCGAAAACAGCTTTACACCCACCGTTTCACAGGGCCCGGAATATTTTATAGCGTTCTCAACCAAGTTAGTAACTACCGATGTAAGCGCAAATTTATCGCCGGTTATTTCAATTTTCGGCTCAATTTCAGCATCGATTATTTGCTGGGTGCCTTCGCATTTGGTTATCTGTAAACGGTTAACAATGCTATCCACCAACACCGAAAGGTTGAATTTATCTTTAGGGAATGAATAACTGCGGTTATCAATTTTGGATGCCAGCAGCATGTTCTCCACCATATCATCCAGCCGCTCAATGTCCATCAGGGCCTTGCCTATAAAATTCATCGTTTGCTCTTTCGATAGGTCGCGTTTTTGGATAGTTTGTAAAAGAATTTTGATAGATGCCAGCGGCGATTTGAGCTCATGGGTTACCGATAGTAAAAAATTCTTCTTCTGCTCCTGCAGTTTGCGTTCCTTATTAATGGATTTATGCAGCGAATATGCCCCCACAAAAAATACGAATATAAATACCGAGCCCTCGCCCATTATCATCCCGATATCGGCAGGCATGTGCTTAGCCAGTAAATAGCCCCACCACACCAATTCCGCCAAAGCGTAGGTGATGAGCGCGTAAAATATTACGAATGTTCTTCTCATTTTTGCAGTTTTGAGTTGGCAGTTGGCAGTGTTGGAGCGGGATGTCTAAAATTGATTGCCCACTGCAACCTTCATACTGCCTGCTATTTTTCCCGAAACACCACTTCCAAACTATCAAATATAGCACGTTTTGCTTTCTCCAAATCAATTTTGCTATGTGCCGACGATATAAACCCAACTTCATAACCGCTGGGGCCCAAATAAACGCCACGATTAAGCAACTCGCGGTGCAGTTTTTTAAATTTATCCATGCTGGCGGCATCAATATCATCTGCTGAGCGAATTGCTTCTTTATCGGTAAAGGCAAACCAAAATATGGAGCCTATGGTAAATACTTTAAATTTATAATTACGTGCGGTAGCAAAACGTTGTATAGCTTCGGTAAATTCTTCCGTTTTTTTGTTGAGGTCGCGGTAAAAGCCCATGCGCAGCAGTTCGCTTAACTGGGCAATGCCAGCACCCATTGCCACCGGGTTACCCGATAATGTCCCCGCCTGGTAAACCCCGCCATC
The DNA here is from genome assembly GCA_040003105.1 of Mucilaginibacter sp. GTDB lineage: Bacteria > Bacteroidota > Bacteroidia > Sphingobacteriales > Sphingobacteriaceae > Mucilaginibacter. The sequence continues at coordinate 1,579 of JBDUDE010000093.1, forward strand.
CGGCGATATGTGGCCCATAATTTCGGCTGACGAGCCATAACAGCCGACAGGCATGCCGCCGCCAATTATTTTTCCGTAAGTAAGTATATCGGGTTTTATTTGGTAATGCCCGGCCGCGCCTTCAAAACCAAGACGGAAACCTGATATTACTTCGTCAAATATTAATAGCGTGCCGTTTTGCGTACATATTTCGCGCAGGAATTGAAGGTATTCTTTTTCCTGTAACAGCAAACCGTTGTTAGCCGGTACCGGCTCGATGATTACTGCTGCTATCTGGTCTTTAAATTCGTCGAATGCTTTTTTAAGGGCCTCTTTATCATTAAGCGCAACCACAATGGTTTCGTCTGCAAATGATTTTGGGACGCCTGCCGAGGATGTTTCACCAAAAGTTACAAGACCCGAGCCTGCCTTTACCAGCAACGAATCGGAATGGCCATGGTAACAGCCTTCGAACTTTAATATTTTATCGCGTTTGGTATACCCGCGGGCCAACCTTATGGCCGACATTACCGCTTCAGTACCCGAACTTACAAAACGCAGTTTCTCAATAAACTTGTTGTTCTTTACAATCAGTTCAGCCAGTTCATTTTCGAGGGCAGTAGGGGCGCCAAACGACATGCCATTTTGCATCACCTCAATTACTTTTTCGCGAACCTTTGCGTTGTTATGCCCCAGGATGAGCGGCCCCCATGAGCAGCAGAAATCGATAAACTGGTTGTCGTCGGCATCCCAAAGATGACAGCCATCGCCTTTTTTTATAAAAAGGGGCGTACCATGCACCGATTTAAACGCCCTCACCGGCGAATTAACCCCACCCGGAAAAAATGTCTTCGCCTTTGCAAACAACTCTGCCGATTTATCGCGGCAAATATCAGGCTTACCTGTAGTGGCAGCCGGCTCGTTCCCTTCTGATGTAAATTTCTTTTTTATTGAATCAAACATGTTTTTTAAGCATAAAGCTGAAAGC
>JBDUDE010000891.1:0-2544 GCA_040003105.1 Mucilaginibacter sp.
CCGCGCTGAATAAAGTAGCCATTGTCAATAGATGTTTTTGGGTCTGCACAATCGATCGGGGCCGGAGGTGGCGCTCCTGCCGGAAGCTGCACCGGGTTATCCAGGGTAAATGGCGGGATTGGTTGTATATCTAATACCGCCGGCCGGGGAGCATTGTAATTTTGTAAATAAGGCGATTCCGGTGTTTTAGCCATCGCCATAAAAAAGTCGTTCATAAATTCGGCGCGGTTGCCTGTTACCAGCTGGTTTTCGTCAGGGTTGGTAATAAGCCCATCAATAGCAATACCTGCTTCAAGCACCAGCACCTTTTTATTGGCCAATGCAAGCCTGTAGGCCAATATGCTCCCGGCCCAGCCGCCACCCACAATCACAACATCATATTGTTTGGTTGAATTATCCATGGTTTAAATATTTTATAGGTTAGGTTGTAATTTAGTGGTTAATTTATCTGCGGTAAGGTTGGGATATTGGCCCAATAGCCGTATTCGCCTACGCTATAACCCATGGGGTGTGCACCCATTTCGCCCCAAACCAGGCCATTAGTATAAGCAAGTGGCGAAACAACATGGTCGATGTTGGGCGACGTGAATGAATTGGGGTTTTTAGTAAGGTCGTACCAGGTACCAAAAAACCACAGGTATATGATATTTTGCGCCAGCCGGGTTATGGCAAGATTGTTAATTATCTGTTCCTGCACGGCAGCCGGCAGGTCGGGTGGCGGCGTTGCCGATATGCTGTTCCATACCTGCGTTAGCTCATCGAGCTGCGCCGCAGGTATATTATTGCTTGCAAGGTTAAGTTCAGCAAATAATGTTTCAGCTACTTTCTGTGTATCAGGTACGGGCTGCAATGTACTAACCGGGTAGCCGGTTAATGCGGCAGACAGGCTTACAAATTCATCGAGTGTCATATGGATAGGTTTTATGATAGTTTAGGGTCTATTTTTTTAGAGATTTTGCCGATTTTAAAAGATAAGTGAAATCTGCCGGCCGGCCCGCCCACGTTACCGAGGCATTGTGGCAGCCTATGCAACTGGAAGTAACGCCGGGGCTGTAAACTATTTTTCCATTCACTACACTACCCTGGTCATAAGTTTCTAAAGTTGAATTTGCCATATAAACCGGGAATGGATCGCCGGTATTGCTTTGGGTGGGATGTACGGGCCATTGCGTACCCACCAGTTCGTAATATTGCCACACACTATGCGGGTTAATGGCCACCAATATTTTGTGGATAGAGTCGTTAAGGGCATTGGTGCCGGTATCGATAGGGGTAAGGCGGGCCACCTGGCTTGGTATTTGGCCAGGTATGCCGGGGTTCCAGGGCTGAGCCGGGGCTTTGTTGAGCGCTTTATCGCCTACCGCTGCGTTATAATAATTATAATGCTTTCCGTTTACTGCTTTACCAAGGTCGGGCGCATTATCCACCTGCTCAAAAGTGGACCATATCCATTGAGGGGATATTTTTGTTCTTGTGCCAATGTGTAAGCCCACCAGGCCAACCCATGCTTCATAACTGCTATCCCTGATGCCCCTTGATGGCAATGCCGTGATGTGGATGATGGCTTTAACTTTGTGAAAACGCGAGGTGTCATCGCCTTTGCCCAGCACTTTCCAGGAGGCTTTTACCATTACCGCGCCATACGCTTTTGTAGTATTGTCGCCTTGAGGGAATGAAACGGTATCTGTGAAAGCTTGCTGGCCCTGTATGTTGTAGAGCTTATGCGTGTCGATATAATCAAACATTTCCTTGTTCATGGCAATTTCAAAGCGGTTGTATTGCCCGTTTTGGTCAATGAGCGGGCCTGTCATAAACGGCTGGAAAATGAAGGTCATATTAGCCGGAGTTTTGCCTGTTTGCGACAGGTTTACCTCTTTGCTTTGCGCTGCAACATCCCATGGTGCAGGCGGCAGGCCGTTATCCAGGAATACTTCGTAGTTCTTTTTCCAGCTTTCCCATACGGTAGGGTTGTCACCAAACTGGCCGATTACCCCGTGCCCCCGCGCAGGCCAGCACATGGCGATAAATGAATCCCACGAAAAAATGTCGAAGCATCTGCGGATGTTCCCTTCAAGTACAAAGTGTGAAGTCGGCAACGTTACATCAAAAGGTAATACCGGGCTGAGTGGTGTTTTTACCTGGCCGGAGTCTGTAGCGGTTGAGGCGGTTTTATTGCCACTTGGTCCGTTTCCGCAGGATGCAGAGCCAAGGTATACTGCAATAGCCCCGAAGGCAATTAATAAGGCGATAGTTTTGGTCTTTTTCATCAGGTTAGGTTAATTATTATTAAAGAAATTCAGGCTATGATTTGCGGACTGCAAAAGACGCTGGCTGGTTACGTTGCTTACATTTTGGGATACGCCAGAAATGTTGATTTCGGCCATGGTGATAAAGTTGTCAGGTGTCGATTAGGTTTTAATCTTAACCAAATTTAAATATTAATTATTGATATAAACAATGTTTATTTATAATTTAATTTGGTTAAATATTGGTTTAATTGAAGGTGTTAAGGGAAATCTATTTTAAATATTTCGCATAGGGCGG
>JBDUDE010000670.1:0-2544 GCA_040003105.1 Mucilaginibacter sp.
CGGTAACATTTTGCAGCCTTTGGTAATCCAAAGCCTAAAAAAAGATACCTTTATACAGTATATGCGGTCGCAAGGGAAGCTTGGCGGACAAAATAAAGTGCCCAGATTGGCTAATGACCGTAAAATAGCGGACGAATTGAAAAAATATACTATAAACTAAAAACAGGGTTGTCACCCTGAGGCACTCGAAGGGTGAGCGCAGAGGCCTTTGCCCGCATGCTTCGAGTGCCTCAGCATGACACCCACCAATGATTCAGGAAAAAAAAATTGAGCAACAAAAAAAATATAGCAATCCTCGGGTCGACCGGAAGTATAGGGACACAGTCGCTTGAAGTTATCGGCAACAACCCTGAACTTTTCCAGGCCTATCTGCTTACCGCACAAAGCAATGCCGATTTGCTTATCGCCCAGGCACTCCAATTCGACCCGCGTTACGTGGTTATCTGCGATAAAAGCAAGTATCAGTACGTAAAGGACGCGCTCGCTAAAACTGACGTTAAGGTACTAGCCGGTGCTGAGGCGATTGTCGAAACCGTTACCCACAAAAAAATAGACATCGTGCTGACAGCCATGGTTGGCTTTGCAGGCCTTGAGCCCACCATCGCTGCCATTAAAGCCGGTAAAGACATCGCGTTAGCAAATAAAGAAACACTTGTTGTTGCCGGTGAGTTGATAACGGCATTGGCCAAAAAGCATAAGGTTAAGATTTTGCCTGTCGATTCTGAGCATTCGGCTATTTTTCAATGCCTTGCCGGCGAGGAGAATAATAAAATTGAAAAGATAATACTAACAGCCTCGGGTGGCCCATTCAGGAAGAAATCGCTGGCGTTTTTGGAGAATGTTACCCGCGAAGATGCGCTAAAACATCCCAACTGGGTTATGGGCGCCAAAATTACTATTGATTCCGCGTCGTTAATGAATAAAGGGCTGGAGGTAATCGAGGCCAAATGGCTGTTTGATTTGGAAGCGGAGCAGATTGATGTAATTGTGCACCCGCAATCCATCATACATTCAATGGTTCAGTTCAGGGATGGCTCCATAAAAGCTCAAATGGGATTACCTGATATGAAGCTGCCTATACAATATGCACTCACCTACCCTGGCCGTATAAAAAACAATTTCAAACGGTTCGATTTTACCAGCTATCCAAACCTTACGTTCGAAAAACCAGATATGGTTACGTTCCGTAATTTAGCTTTGGCGTTCGAAGCGTTAAAGCAAGGCGGCAACATGCCCTGCATAATTAACGCTGCCAATGAAATTGCAGTCGCTGGTTTTTTAAGCAAAACCATAGGCTTTTTAGCTATGAGCAGCGTTATTGAACAATGCATGCAACGTATTGCCTTTATTAAGAGTCCTGTTTTGGACGACTATTTGAATACTGATAAAGAAACACGCATCTTTGCGCAAAATTTAATACACCAAATGCCGTTAAAAGCATTACAATTTTAATATAATATATAAATGAGTATAGTGATTATGGTGGGCCAGTTGATACTGGGCCTTTCTATTTTAGTAATTCTGCACGAACTTGGCCATTTTTTGGCTGCCCGCGCTTTCGGTATTAAGGTAGATAAGTTCTACCTGTTTTTTGATGCCTGGGGCTTTAGTCTATTTAAATTTAACTACAAAGGTGTTGAATATGGTATTGGCTGGCTGCCGTTGGGTGGCTATGTAAAAATTGCCGGTATGATTGATGAATCGATGGATACCGAGCAGCTTGCAGGCCCGCCGCAACCCTGGGAGTTCCGCTCAAAACCAGCCTGGCAACGCCTGATAGTGATGCTTGGCGGTGTAACCGTAAATATTGTATTGGGCATTTTTATTTTTTGGGTATTAACCATTAAATACGGCGAAACTTATATACCTAATGCCGCCCTTAAATATGGCATTGTGCCGGGCAAACTCGGGATGAAGATAGGTTTGCAGCCGGGCGATAATATCACCGCAATAAATGGCAAAAAAGTAGTCCGCTTTGAGGAACTTACCAGCACGAAAGTTATTTTAGGCAATACTGATTTAACCGTGCTGCGCAAGGGTGAAACCCTTCACGTTAAGGTGCCGGGAAATTTAATTAATGACCTTGGCGAGGTTAATACTACAATAGAAGATTTTATAAGCAGGGCGCCCCGCTTTAAATTTGTTGTCGACTCCGTTTCGCCCAAAATGGGGGCAAGCAAAGCCGGCCTGGTTAAGGGCGACAGCATTCTGGCTATTAATGCCGCTAAAATTACCTATTTCGACCAATTGCAGCCACAGTTGCAACAATACAAAGGCAAGCAGGTACAATTAACTATAAAGCATGGCGATAGCATAGAACATAAAATTGCGTCCATAGATAAAGACGGTGTTTTAGGCTTTTTTCCGAAAGACGACCTGCCCAAAACTGAAAGGCTGACCTACGGCTTTTTCGGCTCATTGCCGGTTGGAGCTACCAAAGCCTGGGGAACGTTTACCGATAATGCAAAGGGCATAGGAAAAATGCTAAAGGGCGAAGTTAAATTAAACAAGGCCGTTAGCGGTCCCGTAGCTATTGCAACCATG
>JBDUDE010000460.1:0-8502 GCA_040003105.1 Mucilaginibacter sp.
AATAAACTCGCCATTATCGGGGGCGGGCCATCGGGTTTGGCGGCGCTGAAATGGGCGTTATACGATGGATTTGATGTCACGCTTTTTGAACAGGGGCAGGAAACAGGCGGACAATGGACTCAGGCACCCGGGCTAAGCGGCGTGTGGGACAGCTTGCATACCAACTCCAGCAAATACCTTACCGCCTTCTCGGATCTGCCTTTTCCGGAAGACACGGAGCTTTACCCCTCACATGCGGTGGTAAAGCAGTACCTTGATGATTATAGGGAAAATTTCGGTCTGTCGCCCTGCATTAAACTCAACACTACTGTAAACCAGTTGGAATGCCTTGCGGGCAAAGGGTATCAACTAACTTACACCACCAAAGCAAACGGGGGCCGGTCAGAAATATTCGACCGGGTAATTGTGGCTTCGGGCCGTTTCAATAAACCCCATATACCGCAGGTGCCCGGGCTCGATAAATTTACCGGGAGGGTATTGCATGCCTTTAACTACCGCAGCAATACCGATTTTAGCGGCAGGCGCGTGCTGGTAGTAGGCAACCGGGTAACAGGCTCCGACCTGGCGGCCGATCTGTCGTTAAATGAATCGGTAACGGTAATATCTTCGTGCCGGAAGCCCAAATATGTGGTAACCAAATTGATAAATGGCGAACCGGGAGACCATCAGCTATACACGCGCTTCAGAAGTTTAGCGGCAAATGCATTCCCTCCCGGTGCGGGCGCCGAACGGCTTAAAGAGTTCATCATTAAATCGTGCGGCAATCCCGCAGATTTTGACGGTCTTAAACCAGCCGAAAATATCCTTGAAGCCGGCGTTACCGTTTCTGACGGGTACCTGGCGCAGGTACAAAAAAAACGCATTACGCAAAAGCTAAATGTGGGCCATTTTAATGCAAGCAGTGTAGTATTTGCCGATGGAACGGAAGAAGCGATAGATGATGTAATTTTTGCCACAGGCTACGAGCTGAACCTTCCTTTTTTGAGCAGCGAAATATACCAGGCTATCAACACCGGCGATCAGCACCTTGATCTGTATAAAAATACTTTCCACCCCTCATTCCCTAACCTTGCTTTTATAGGCCAGTATTTACAGTCAGGCTCGTTCTTTCCCTCGCTCGAATTGCAGGCGCGGTGGATTACGGGCACCTGGAGTAACCATATCCCGGCAACAAGTGCGGCGGGAATGCTAGATTGGATAGCCGGTTTCAAAACGACAAAAGACCGGGGAATGCCCGGCCTGCATGAGCTGGCCGGCCTGTTGGCAAATGCCGCCGGTTTCGAACCCGACCTTAGTGCCTTCCCCGGCCTCGCCGGCTCGCTCCTTTTCGGTCCGCTGCTGCCATTGCAATTTAGGTTGCAGGGCCACGGCAGCATGCCCGGCGCCGAAGCGGTTTATTTAAAAAACAATGCCGGTAAAGTGAACAGCATCAGCGATTTGAGTGATGAGCAACTAAACCAGCTGAAAGCCGTAGCCGGTGTGTTAAAAGAAAACACGTGCCTGCAGCAGCTTATTGAAAATATTTAATGGCGGTAATTTCCCGCCCGTCCAGGCTTCCCCGCTTCGGGAAGTGCCGTTGCGGGCGCATAAGCACAGTTTTTGATTGTCGGCGGGCCGGGAGGCATGTGGTCAATGTCATTAAGTTAAGGGAAATCAAACAGTTTTTCTTCCCACAAACTGCTTTCTCGCCTCACCCTGCCCTCTCCAAAGGAGAGGGTTCTAAGAAGGAGCGAAGCTAAAGTCCTCTACTTTGGAGAGGATTATTTCATGAGGGCTTCGCCGTTTAGGTGAGGCGAACCGCAATATTTCCCTTAACTTAATGACATTGCCCAGCGGGGTTCAAGGTCGGTAGAAGAACAATAAACAAAAAATACCGTGCCGTCAGGTACGGAACTTTGCCGATGTTGCGTACCTAACGGCACGCTAAATGCCTTGAATTTTGTTTTCTACCGACCTTTTGCACCGATGGTGCATTTAGCAATACCTTAATTTAATGACATTGGGCATGCGATAGGGAGCCAAAACAAAAAATTATCTAAAAATTGTCCTGGTGAAAAAATCAAGCACCTGATAATCAGCAATATTCCACAGCGTTCAACGTGTTCCGCGGAACAGTACAGTTAAGCGGTATCAAAAGCTTAACCCTTCACTCCTCTTTCAAGTCGGCCAGCATAGCCGTGGCATAGCTATTCTTGTTTTTACTGTTCGATTCTTCTGCCATACCGGTAGCATCTTCCAGGTTATTCTCCGATTCGTATATAATGGCAAGCGTATAGGCAGCTTTTGAGGCTATTTTTACATCAGGATCTACTAAGTAGGGTTGCAACAAACTGTCGGCCTTGTCAAAATTGCCGGCAATTATTTCCTTGTTTATCGGCCTTAAAAATTTGTCATCGAATAATGGCCGGGTATGGGTAATGTAAAATGGGAAGAAATCCTGCATGGCATTCTCAGCCGCGTGTTGTGCTACAGCTTTCATTTCGCTTTTATGTCCTTTTATGGTTGGCTGAAAGATCAGGGAAGCAATCATACCAGCATTCACCGTTTGCGCTATAGGTTCTTCGGCTTTTCCGCTTAACTTGCGGTAGAAAACGCCGTTGTCCTCGTACAGCATAAAATCGGCGGTCGCATTGGTATTGTATGTTGTTTCATTACTACCCAGCTCAAACAGGGTTATTTTTGCAGAAAAGTTTTTCAATGCCAATACATAATTAGCGTGGTATTTTGCGGCTATTTGTTTTACCGAGTCGGTGTTGCTAGTGAGGCTCACTGAATCGACAATATTTATGATTTTGGTATGTGGCAGCACGCCAAGTTGAAAGGCAGCATGGCTAATGGCTGCATAAGCAGCTTCTTTAAGTACAGCCACGGTTTTTTTATTCCCGCTTAACTGTGCGCTATTAAATTGATTGATGACTACAACCGTATTGGTATCGGGCTTCAGGAAATATTTTGCTGCATAATTTACGCTTACGTCAACACTTTGGGCAGCGGCATAAGTAGCTACAAACAAAAAAATGACGGCAAAAACGGGCTTCAATAGTTTCATTGTTCTATAAACGTCTAATGTATAGTTTTAACATGAAACTGTTGTGAAAAAAGTAAGCCCGGTCTTGCACCAGGCTTACTTCACTAACTAAACTGACCTTATTATTAAAAATTTACTCGCCGCAAAGGAACAGTTGTTATGTAAAGTAGGTGTTAAGTTGATGCTAAATGTTAAGGATAGTTGTAAGGGTTGTAGATTTGTAAATGTTGTAGCGGTTGAGACATTTTAACGACTACAACTTTTACAACAACTTCAACCTTTTCTTTATATTTGCCTGCCTCTTCTACCGGGGGCAGTTATTAAAAATATGGCTAAGAAACAATCCGAAACACCCGAAACGCCAAAGCACATTGCTGTTGTAACCGATGCTTCCCTTGCATTTTTCGAAAAATATATAAACAACCCTTCGCCCACCGGTTTTGAATGGAAAGGCCAGGAATTATGGCTCGAGTATTTGAAGCCTTATATCGACGACCATTACGTAGATAACTATGGCACCGCCGTTGGAATCATCAATAAAGATGCCCCGTACAAAGTTGTTATAGAGGCCCATGCCGATGAAATATCATGGTTTGTTAACTACATTACCAGCGATGGCTTGATATACGTTATCCGCAACGGCGGCTCAGACCACCAGATAGCGCCTTCAAAAAGGGTCGACATCCATACTGATAATGGCATTGTAAAAGCAGTGTTCGGCTGGCCCGCCATTCACACCCGCAGTGCGGGCGAAAAGGAAGAGGCCCCTACCCTTAAAAATATCTTTCTGGATTGCGGCTGTACTACCAAAGAAGAAGTTGAAAAGCTTGGCATCCACGTAGGTTGCGTTATAACTTACGAAGATGAGTTTATGATACTCAACAACCGCTATTATGTTGGTCGTGCACTGGATAACCGTGCCGGCGGCTTTATGATTGCCGAGGTTGCCCGTTTGCTAAAAGAAAACAAAGTAACCCTACCGTTTGGTTTATACATTGTAAATGCTGTACAGGAAGAAATCGGCCTTCGCGGGGCAGAAATGATCGCGCACCACATCAAACCAAACGTGGCTATCGTTACCGATGTTACGCATGATACGCAAACGCCAATGATCAATAAAATTACCCAGGGCGATTTGGCTTGCGGTCGCGGTCCGGTGGTGTCGTATGCGCCTGCTGTGCAGAATAACTTAAACAAATTACTGATTGAGTCGGCCAATAAAGCAGGTATCCCTTTCCAGCGCCAGGCATCATCGCGCTCAACGGGCACCGATACCGATGCCTTCGCATACTCAAACGATGGCGTTCCATCGGCATTAATATCGCTGCCGTTGCGTTATATGCACACCACGGTTGAGATGATTCATAAAGAGGATGTCGACAACGTTATCCGTTTGATCTACGAAACGCTGTTGAACATTAAAGCAGGACAAGACTTCAGGTACATAAAATAAATATGCATCGGCAAAATAATTACCGCCAATAATTATTATTTTAGCAAGGTATTAAGAATAAAAATATCATATTTACATTTATTTATCGTTCCCAGTAAAAATCTATGAAACCCACACTATTAATATTGGCCGCCGGAATGGCCAGCCGCTACGGCAGCATGAAACAAGTTGACGGCTTTGGCCCCAATGGCGAAACTATTATTGATTACTCAATTTATGATGCAATTAAAGCCGGCTTCGGTAAAGTTAGCTTTATTATTAAAGAAGAATTCCAGGATAATTTCAAAGCGATTTTTGAGCCGAAGTTAAAAGGACGTATTGAAACTGACTACGTATTTCAAAGTTTCGACCTGAAGCCTTTTGGTATCGACAAAGAAATTGAGCGCGCCAAGCCCTGGGGCACTGCCCATGCGGTGTTAGCCGCCCGCAACCAGGTTCACGAGCCTTTTTGCGTTATTAATGCCGATGACTTTTACGGCTACGATTCGTTTGAAAAAATGGCGAAGTTTTTAACTACTGAAGTAACCGATGATACCTACTCTCTAATTGGTTACCAGATTGACAGGACTTTATCTGAACATGGAACTGTATCGCGCGGTGTATGTAAAGTTGATGACGCCGGTAACATGGTTGAAATTAACGAACGTACCGAGGTTTATTTTAAACCCGATGGCAGCGTTGCCTACAGGGACGCCGAAGGCGAGCACGACCTGAGCAGCGACACCCGCGTGTCCATGAACTTTTGGGGCTTTACTCCCGCCGTGTTTAAACAAAGTGAGCCGATGTTCAGGGATTTTGTTGAGGCTAACCAAAACAATCCAAAATCAGAATTTTTTATTCCGATAGTTGCTGATAACCTGATTAAAAGCGGCGAAGCTTCATTTAAAGTTATTCCGACGGCATCAAAATGGTTTGGGGTAACTTATAAAGAGGACAAGCCAATTGTACAAAAAAGCATTTCAGAATTGGTGGAGAATGGTACTTATCCTGCTAATTTGTGGGCGTAACACAGCCTCTCTTTTGATATTTAAATCCTGCTGTATGGCGGGATTTTTTGTTTTTAATAATTCATCAATATTATTTTGAAAAAGTTGTCTAATTAGTTAACTTTGACTTGTGGACATCATCAGACAAGTTGTTGCTTATAAGAAGTATTTTTTAGACTTCTATTGAATGAACTTTAAATTTAATTCGTGTAACTAAATATGTTCCTGAAAAATACTTCAAGCATTTAGAAGGAACAAAAGGGTTATATGAAATAAGGGTTGAAGTTGGCAATAATATTTACCGCATATTTTCATTTTTTGATAAGGGTAATTTAGTAGTACTGGGCAACGCTTTTCAAAAGAAAACGCAAAAAACACCCAGGCAATAAATTGAAAAAGCATTAAAAATAATGGAGGAATACAACAATGCAAAATAAAGACATTACCACTTTAGACGAAATCCTTGATGGTAAATACGGTAAACGTGGCGCAGCCAAACGCGAAATTTGGGAGCAGGAATTTGAAACGTTCCATTTGGGTGTTCTACTTGAGGAAGCCAGGTTAAAGTTAGGCATGACACAAGAAGAATTAGCTGAAAAATGTGGCACAAACAAATCCTACATCTCACGGATTGAAAACAATTCGTCTGATATTCGTTTATCCACCTTAATGAAAATAATACAGCAAGGCTTGGGTGGTCATTTGAAATTGACCCTCGAATTATAATTTAGTCTGTTAAGAATTTCCTAAAACGTTATCCTTAGTTACCCGTTACCTAATAGTTAGTATTACATTATCAGGTAACGAATATGCAATTCGAAATTTTAGGAGATACCCAAAGTGTCATCAGTCACCCCAATGTTCTCATTATAAAAACCCCGGAGGCATCCATCCGCATCTGGGTTTACAGTGATTCCATCATCCGCATTAACGTAAGTAAAGTATTTGACGAAACTGACACATCTTTCGCAGTTATACAAAAACCGGCGGGCGGGCTTGAATATTCAGAGAGCACAGATGAAATAGTTGTCCCCACGTCCGCATTAAAACTCCACATACAAAAATCGCCGCTGCGTTTTAACTTTTACACGGCCAATGACAAAGAACTCAGCAAAGATGATGACCGCTTCGGTATTAACTGGCTGGGCGACCGCGTAATCAATTACCGCAAGCTATATCCTGATGAAAAGTTTATCGGCCTCGGCGAAAAAACCGGCAATCTCAACAAACGCGGCAGCAGCTTTACTAACTGGAACACCGATGCGGCCCTGCACGATACCAAAACCGACCCGCTGTACAAAACCTTCCCGTTTTTTATCGGCATGCACAGCGGTCTCACGTATGGGTTATTTTTTGATAATACGCATAAAAGCTATTTCGATTTTGGCGCGACTACCGATGAACAAATGAGCTGGTTTGGCGCGGATGGCGGTGATATGAACTATTACTTTTTTGGCGCCCAAAGCGTGGCAAAAATAATTGAAGATTATACCTGGCTAACCGGCCGAATGGAAATGCCGCCGCTTTGGAGCCTCGGCTACCAGCAATGCCGCTGGAGCTACATGAGCGCCGCCGAAGTGCTGGATATTGCGGCCCGCTTCCGCAAGGAAAAAATACCGGCCGATGTGATGTATTGCGATATAGATTACATGGACGGCTTTAAGATATTTACCTGGAATAAGGAGACCTTCCCCAATCCAAAGGCTTTTGTTGCCAAGCTAAAAGCTATGAATTTTCGCCTGGTTACTATTGTAGATCCCGGGATCAAAATTGAAGAGGGTTACAAGCAATATGATGAAGGGGTTGATAAAGATTACTTTGCCAAATATCCCAACGATGAAAATTATACTGCCGATGTTTGGCCGGGCCGCTGTCATTTTCCCGATTTTTTCCAGGATGATGTGCGCGAATGGTGGGGCGCAGCCTTTACGGCATTAACCGAACCTGGAGTGGAAGGTTTTTGGAACGATATGAACGAGCCCGCAGCCTGGGGCCAAAACATCCCATGGCTGGTAAAGTTCGGCGACAAATTTATGCCTGAGGTTAGAAATGCATACGGCATGCAAATGGCCCGCGCCACCTACGAGGGCACCAGGAAGCTTTTAGGCAATAAGCGGCCGTTCGTGCTAACCCGTGCCGCTTATGCCGGCACGCAACGTTATTCAGCGGTCTGGACGGGCGATAACTCAGCTTACGACGAGCACATGCTGATGGGCCAGCGCATGGTAAGCAGTTTGGGTATTACCGGTATGTCTTTCGTTGGTGTGGATATAGGTGGTTTTACAGGAGACCCCACGCCCGAACTGATGGTACGCTGGAATTCGTTGGGTGTTTATACCCCCATGTTCCGCAACCACGCCATGCAGGGCACCATAATGCGCGAACCATGGCAATGGGGCAAAAAGAACATGGCTATCATTAAAAAGGACATAGAATTGCGGTATCGCTTGTTACCATATATTTATTCATGCTTCTATCAATCGCACAAAACAGGAATGCCGCTTAGCCGTACGCTTGCTATCGACTATACGCATGATGAAAATGTTTATGCTGTAAAATACCACAACCAGTTTTTATTCGGCGACAGCATTTTAGTAGCCCCGGTTGAAAGTACGCAACTTACTGCCAATGTTTACCTGCCGGCGGGCAATTGGTACCGTTTAGGTAACGGGGAAAAATATACCGGCGAACAAGTCTATAATGTTGACGCCCCTTTAACCGACTTGCCTGTATTTATAAAAGCCGGGGCTATTATCCCGATGCAAAACGTAGTACAAAGTACCAATGATAAAGGCGATGGTATATTGGAACTTAATGTTTGGTACGGTAACGAGGTTAATAGTTTTGTTTATTATGAGGATGACGGTTTGTCTTATGATTATGAGAAGGGTGGTTATTATAAAAGAGAATTAACTTTTGAACCAGTCAAAAGAACGATTGCGTTGTCGAAAGTTGAAGGTTCGTTCAAATCAAGGTTCAGCAAAATTGAACTGGTGTTACATGGATTTGAAGCTTTGGCAGGTCCAAAGAAACAG
>JBDUDE010000326.1:0-8500 GCA_040003105.1 Mucilaginibacter sp.
GTTGGTGTGATTTACATACAATTCATTACCATATAGAATATTATCGCGCACTGTACCGGTAAACAAAAATGGCTCCTGCAAAATAAAGCCGATTTTTTGGGTGCGTTCAACAGGGTCAAACGCCCGTATATCTATGCCGTTAAGTAATACCGTACCTTTATTTGGGTCATACAGTCGGGCAATTAGCGATGCTGTTGTTGTTTTTCCCCCGCCTGTCGGACCAACCAGCGCGTAGGTTTTCCCCTGCTCCAGTTTAAAGCTGATGTTGTGCAAAATCTCTTTATCCTGTTCATAGCCAAAATGCACGTCTCTGAACTCAAGTAAAGGTGCCGCCGCTTCTTGTATGGTCTTTTCAGCTTTTACCAGGTCGGTTTCCAGCGATAGTATTTGCGCTATCCTGTCCCACCCGGCCATAGCAGTTTGAAAACCTGTCCACAAGGCGGCCAGTTGACGTAGAGGGTTATAAAAGTTATTGGCATATGACGCAAAACTCACAGCTACGAGGCCAATCCCAATTTCCCCCAGTGAAAACAAGTAAATACCATAGCCAAACACAATTACCTGCGCAAAGCTCGACAGTAAAGCATACACCGGCACGTACGAATTATTGGCAATACCGGCGCCGATAGCCGTTTTGTAGTTTTCGTGGTTAGCTTCGTCAAAGCGTTTGCGGAAATAATCGCGGCGGTTAAAGGCGATAATCACCCTAAAGTTATTCAGGCTTTCCTGTATTTCGGCGCTCATGCCGCCAACGCTTTTAAGGTTCCTTGCGTTTTTGCTTTTTACCCATGCCGATGTAATGCTGGTAAATAGTAAAATCGCCACCGCCGGTATCAGCGTAGCCGAACCAAGTTTAATATTTATCGACAGCAGAAATATACCGGCGCCTGTCATGGTGGCGATACTGCCTATAAATTGCATCAACTGCTGCGAGAAGAACTGGTTGAGTTTGTCAGTATCATTATTTACACGCGATATCAGGTCGCCCGCTTTGTTTTGGTTAAAAAAACCAACCGGCAGCAATTGCAATTTATTAAAAATGGCGTTGCGTAGCGTAAACAGCATGCGCTGCCCTACCCCACCCATCAGCCTGGTTTGTACATAGCTTGAAACCAGTGATACCAGGTACAGGCAAAACAATATTGCGCAGTTTACCAGTACGCCATGGTAATTTTTGTGGGGGACAAAAATGTACTTGTCTATGGTTTTGCCGATAATAAGCGGCCCGCAAAGGTTTATGCTGGAGGTTACCAAAATAGCAATTAACGCCATCCAGAGGTTTTTCTTCTCGTGTGATATAAGCTGCAACAGTTTACCAAGCGACGACCATGTTGAACTTTTAGGCGCCTTGGCCTGCAGGTCATTTAGGTTGTAATTCATAATTGCTGGTGCTTTGTTGCGAGTTATATATTTGTACGTATTCGGGGCTGGTTTTCATCAGGTGGTCGTGTTTGCCGCTTGCGATAATTTCGCCCTCCATTAATAAAATTATCTGGTCGTAATGCTCAACTGATGCTATTTTTTGAGTAACCGAAAGCAGCGTTAAACCGGGATAGTTTTTTTGCACATTGGCTAAAATCTTCTTTTCGGTATTGCCGTCAACGCGGGCGGTAAAATCGTCAAGCAATAAAACCCTCGGGTTTATTGCCAAGGCCCTCGCCAGCATAATCCGCTGTTTTTGTCCACCCGAAAGACTGGAGCCGCGTTCCGAAACTATGGTGCTGAGCTTGTCCGGCAAACTATCTATAAATTCCTTCAGCTCCGCAGTTTCAATAGCTTTTTGCAATGATTCATCAGTCACCGTATCGCTAAAAGCAATGTTTTCGCGGATACTCATATTAAAGATGATGCTATCCTGGAAAACAAAGCCAACCTGGCTGTGGAACGATTCACTGTTATATTCATCAATACCCCTTCCGTCAAACAAAATCGTCCCGCTGCCTGGCTTTATCAGCCCCGTAAGCAGGTAAAGCAATTGGGTTTTGCCAGCGGCCGTAGGGCCTATTACCGCTATTTTTGAACCGGCCTTAATATCCATCGATATATCTTTAAGCGCCGGCTTTTGCCCATACACCAGCGAAATATCATTAAGCTGGACATCACCTTTTAAAGCTTCGGTTACTATGCCTGTTTCGATATTATCCGATGCATTTAAAACCGCGTTTATCCGTTGGAAAGATGCAGTAGCCGCTGCTATAATGTTGCTCATAAAACCGATTACCAAAATCGGGAATATCAATTGCGCCAGGTAACTGTAAAAGGCCCCAAAATCGCCCAATGTCATGGTTCCGTTTATAACGAAATGGCCACCTAAAGCCAGGATACTCAAAGTGGCAATATTGGCAGAAAATGTTATAACCGGTATTAGCCCGGCAAACAATCGCAGTATCGACATGCCGAAATCCTTGGCTTTTGTATTGGCCTGCAAAAACTTATCAAACTCCAGTTGCTGCGAATTGATAACACGTATCAGCGCGGCACCTAAAATACTCTCGTTTATTACCTTATTCAACCAGTCGATAACCTCCCGTGCTTTCATAAATAATGCCCGAACCCGTTTCAGCACGTAAAAAAATGTTCCGCCTATAATAGGGATAATAGCGATTACACACAGCGCCAGCTTCCAGTTAATGGTCAGCAGCAAAATACTGGCGCCAACAATAATGAATACCGACGATACGATAGATACCAGCGCCTGCGACACAAAAAGCTTGATTGAATCAACATCGGCAGTAAGATTTGTCAGCAATTTTGAGGGATTGGCCGCCTCCACAAAGGTATAACTCTGGCGGGATATTTTGTCCGATAGCCGTGAGCGCAGGTCGCGGGCTACTTTTTCGGATGTATAAGTTTGGATAACACTTTGGAGGAATGAACAGATAAAGATAAACACCACCGCCAGCGAAAATTTGATGATAACCGGCGAAGTGTCAAAATGCACCCGTTTCATGGCGCTATGTATATAATCATCAATGCCATGCGAAATAATTTTTGGCAGCCAAAGGTTGGCGCTGTTACTGAATATGGCAAACAGTATCAGCATAAATACCAAACCCGAATACGGTTTCAGCAGGCTGAAAATGCCGGGTTGCTTTGGTTTATCTTCGGGCATAAGCACTCAGTTTTATTAGTTATACAATAAGGGCCGGTAAAAATAGCAATGAAATGCTATTTAACATGCAGACGATTGGGGAAAGAAATAATTTTATTACAGAAAGGAGAATTCAAACGTTTGTGTAAGCACATAAGCCAGGCCTACAAGGGGTTTACAGGGGGTTTACACAATTTTGAATATTTTTTAGTTATTCAATTTATAATCAATAACTTACATAAAAAAGTGTATTTACACCCGTTAACCCTGCTTTGCATTTTCCCGGCATAAATTGGCACGAAGCGCATAAATCATTTAACCGTATGCGTCATCTGGAAAATAGCAAACAAGTGATGCGCCTCGTGCAGCACGAAAAATTCCGACCATTCCATTATGTTCAGCTTACCGTATTTAGGGTGAACACCCGTACGGTCCAATTTATCGGGCGATAGCTTGGTTACCAGGTTATAAATTATTTCGCGGTCGGTATTTATCTTTTTGAGCAGCTCGTAAGTGGTAAATGCACAATAAATTTCAAAACCATCATCCTCTTCGGCATTATAAGCCTCAAACGAAGGATTATCCATCATTAATATTTTGCGGATACGGTCAATGAAAACCGGCTGGTATTTAGCCAAATGGGCAATTTGTTCGTGTATGCTCCATTTGCCTTTTATAACATGGTGCTGTATCTGCCTGTCGTTAAGTTTAATAATGATAGGCGTAATAGCGCGGTGCTGGTCTTTTAAGCGGTGTGTAAGCGACGACTGAATCATATATGCCCTTTATAACGCAGTTTATTGAAGATAGTTGGACTGTATCTTAAAATTTACTCATTAGCTGCCCCAATGTTTTTAACGATCGCTCTATTTCGGCGGTGTATGGGGCGCCAAAACTTATGCGGATAAAATTGGTAAACCTGCTGTCGGTGCTAAAAATTTGTCCTGGGGATATACTGATATTATAGGTTAATGCCTGTTTGTACAGTTCAAACGCGTCTATCTTTTTATCAAGTTCAATCCACAGCACGTAACCGCCATCTGGCCTGCTCACTTTAACATCAGCAGGAAAAAATTCAGTAACTGCCTGGGTGTAACGCAAACACTGGGTGTACAGCGCTTTACGCAGGTTACGCATGTGCAGGTCATAACGGCCGGTCTCAAAAAAATGGCCGATAGCCGCATGTGTTGGCGATGCCGACGAAAGAGAATGCATCAGTTTTAAATTGATAACTTGTTTTTTAAACTTGCCGGGTATACACCAACCCACCCTGTAACCGGGCGCCAGCGTTTTTGATACCGACGAGCAGAGCATCACCAGGCCCTCCTTATCATAACTTTTACAGGTACGCGGCCTGGTTTTGCCAAAATACATTTCGCCATAAATATCGTCCTCAATCAGCGGAATTTGCTTTTGGGCCAACAATTCTACCAGTTTCTTCTTTTTATCGTTGGCCATACAATAGCCCAATGGGTTGCTGAATGTAGGCACAAACAGGCAGGCTTTTATTTGCTGTTCATCAATGGCATTTTCCAGAAAATCAAGGTCTAAGCCTTCTACCGGATGTGTGGGTATTTCAACTATTTTCAGTCCCAGGGTTTGTATGGTGCTGAATATGCCAAAATAAGTAGGGCTTTCAATTGCAACTACTTCGCCGGGTTTGGTTACTGCCCGCAGGCAAAACACCAACGCTTCCATACATCCTTGCGTGGTAACAACGTCATCCGGTAAAACATTGCCACCCCAGCCAAAGGCAAGTCGGGCAATGTGTTTTTTTAAGTTCTCGTTGCCCTGCACTCCCTCGTAGCTGATGCAGCTATTGGCACTGATACGGATTGCTTCTACCATTGATTTGCTCAACTTGGCCTGAGGCAATAATGATAATGCGGGCGAGGCAACCGATAGTTTAACAATACCATCAGCCGAAAAATGGCGGTGCACCATGGCAATCATGTCATCCACACTCAACTTCTTCGATTCGGGGACAACGGTTTCTTTCTTTACCTCATCAAATGAACGCGCCGGGGTGTAGCGCACATAATAGCCGGATTTTGGCCGCGCTTCTATCAACCCCTTAATCTCAAGCTGTACATAGGCTTTGTATGCAGTGCTCAGGCTTATCCCCTGCTCCTGGCTAAGCGCGCGCACCGATGGCAGCTTCTCGCCTGTTTTTAAAACCCTGCCCTTTATCTGGGTGCTTAGCCTGTCGGCAATTTGCATGTATAGAAAATCTTCGTCGTAGGCGGCGGATGTGCGTAAATTATCAATCATGTTATAATAGCAACAATCGGGTTTTTTATTTAGGTTGATTACAAGAACTTAGCAAAATATCGTTACAAATCTGTTATGTACAAAAATAACAAATCTGCATCTGTTTTACTAATTAATTTTAAGCCACTTTTGTACTGTAAGTATTCTTTATGAGCCACGCAGATAACAAGCCCGAAATTGGATTAGACCCCGAAAATTGGGACGATTTTAAAACCCTTGGACATCAGTTGATTGATGATATGGTCGATTACTTAAAAAACATAGGCGATAAGCCGGCCTGGCAACCAATTCCGCAGGAGGTAAAGGCCGAATTGCAAAAGCCAATCCCGCATCAGCCATCAAATATTTTTGATGTATATAATGAGTTTAAGCAAAATATCCTGCCTTACCACGGCGGCAATATCCACCCATCATATTACGCATGGGTTGAAGGTACCGGTACCCCCATGGGTGCGTTTGCCGATTTATTGGCCGGTGTTATAAATGCCAATGCCACCATTGGCGACCAAAGCGCTATGTACGTTGATAAGCAGGTAGTAAACTGGTGCAAACAGTTAATGAACTACCCTGCCAAAGGCAGTGGCATGCTTGTAAGCGGTGGCTCGATAGCCAACATTACCGCCCTTATAGTAGCGCGCAATACCGTTATTGCAAATAGCAAAACCAAAGGTGTGTATGTTTCTGAAGGCAAACTAATCGCCTATTGCAGCAGCGAAACCCACAACTGCGTAAACAAAGCCGCCGAAGTAATTGGCATTGGTAGCGAGCAATTAAGGAAAATACCGGTAAATGAAAATTTCGAGATTGATGTGGATGCGCTGGAAGCCAAACTTGTCGAAGATAAAGCCAATGGTTTTGTGCCATTTTGCATTATAGGCAATGCAGGCACGGTCAACACCGGCGCTATCGACCCATTGGACAAAATTTTAAAAATAGCCCGCCGCGAAAATATCTGGCTGCATATTGATGGGGCATTCGGCGCTTTGGCAAAGCTGGTGCCTGCCTACCAGGAAAAACTAAAAGCAATTGAAGAAGCCGACAGCGTAGCGTTCGATTTGCACAAATGGATGTACGTACAATACGAAGTCGGCTGTGTATTATTTAAAGATGCCGCCACTCACCGGGCAGCTTTTGCCAATGCTGTAAATTACTTAACCGCGCATGACAGAGGTATTGCCGGCGGACCGGAAACCCTGTCAAATTATGGCATGGAACTATCGCGCGGGTTTAAGGCGCTGAAGGTTTGGATGAGCCTGAAGGAACACGGCATGGATAAATATGCTGCGATGATTGCACAAAACGTAGACCAGGCTTTTTACCTTGGCGAACTGGCAAAGCAGCATCCGGAGTTGGAATTGCTTGCGGCGGTGAACATGAACCTGGTATGCTACAGGTATAACCCCGGTAATTTAGACAACGACCAGCTAAATGTGTTGAACAGGGAACTATTAATGCGCATGCAGGAACGGGGAATTGCCGTACCATCAAACACTTTGTTGCATGGCAAATACGCCATTCGCGCTGCAATTACCAATCACAGAACGCGTCGCAAGCACCTGGACCAAATGGTTGCCGCCACTATTGAGATTGGCCGGGAGCTTATAAAAGAGCACGAAGCTAAATTATTTAAGTTTGATTTTTTGACCAGTAAATAATACCTGATATGACATTGAATTACGATTTAAACGCAGAATATATTTTAGAAGATGAACGCGTATTGCTAAGGCCCTTACTTGAAAGCGATTACGAGAACCTGCTGCCCTTTGCTTTAAATGAGCCTGATACCTGGAAATACTCGTACTTAAGCGCACGCGGCGAAGACGGAATGCGCCGATATATTAAAGATGCTTTGGATAACCGGGCTGCTGGCAAAGAGTATGCTTTTATCGTTTACGATAAGCGGACTCAAAGTTATGCCGGCAGCACACGCTTTTACGACATAATGCCAACCTGGCAAACTGTTCAGTTGGGCTATACCTGGTATGGCGAAAAGTTTAGGGGTACGGGGTTAAATAAGCACTGCAAGTACCTGATGCTCCAATTTGCTTTTGACGACTTAGATGCTTTGCGGGTTGAGTTCAGGGCGGATGCACGCAATAAACAAAGCATCGCCGCCATGAAAAGCATTGGTTGCACACCCGAAGGAATATTGCGCAACAACATGCCCCTGCAGGAAGGCGGTCGCCGCGACTCGATAGTGTTGAGTGTTTTAAAGCATGAATGGGAAGCAAGGGTAAAGCAATTGATAAAAAGTAAAATGGCCCGCTAACGCTATTTTTTAATCGTCTTACTGTGGAAATAAATACACAATTGGGCATTAACACTTTGTTGTTGCGGGTCGCAGATTATTCGCCACACAGGTAATATCGTCGTGTATCTGCAACATCGGCAGATGGCACTAATATTGCCCAATAGGTGCGAACAATGAAAAAACTTTATACCTTATTCCTGGTTCTTTCAATGCTGCTTACGGCCGTCAAAGTTGCCCGTGCGCAAAAAAACGAAAAAAAGGACGTAAACAAGGCGACAACTGAAAGCAACATCAGCGATGTTACAACGGAGTTAACCGCGCACAGTAAAGACGCTATTTTTGATAAAACAGCCAGCTACACTTTCCAGGTAAACAACAATTACAGCACAACACAATCGGGCAAGGTATCGTACCAGGTCACCGACCAATTCAATAAAATATTACGAACAGATTCGGTACACGTCTCGTTAACAGGCCGCAGTTCCCATAGCTATGACTTTACCATGCCTGAGTTAAAGAGCGGGTTTTATAAAGTCAACTTCATGATAAACGTGAGCGACTATGATGACACCACCCGCCGCGTATTTGGCATCCGCCCTGAAGAAATAAAATCGGCATACGCAAAGCCTGCTGATTTTGACAAATTTTGGGCGGACACAAAGGCCCAGCTTGCCAAAATTAAGCCCAATTTTAAAGTAACCGAAAAGCCGGAACTTGAAAAAGATAAGCGGAAGGTTTTTTTAATTGAAATGAAGTCCTTCGGTAATAAAACCGTTTACCTGTGGTTAACCGAACCCGAGCATCATCAAAAACACCAGCACTTCCCGGTACTGATTATGTTGCCGGGCTACCAGGCCACCAACATACCGTTGATGGGCCGCGATGAT
>JBDUDE010000343.1:0-8480 GCA_040003105.1 Mucilaginibacter sp.
CACCAGCGCATCCAATGCCTGTTGATCTCCTACTGTATTGGCTGGCCTGTTTATAATTCCGAAGCCGTTATTTCCCAATGACCCTTCATCCCAATAAAAAGGAATCAGGCCATTCGCTCTTGCCTGTTGCGTAATATATTTATCCCAGTATGCCCTTGAAGACAAATGAAGTGAAAGTGCGCTGCCGGTAAGCGTAGTACGACGAATGGCTCCAAATTCGCCCAATATTACCGGAATACCGTTATTCACAAACTTGGTTTTCATTTTTTGAAACTCAGGAACCACGTAACTTTCTTCACCCCACGTGGCGTTTCGTGTCGTATCAGTTGTTGAATGATATCCGGTTCCCCAATAATAAAACATTGCTCCCCAGGGAGCATCTGCAGTTAATCCGCAAAATTGATACGGACCATAGTAATGGACTTCGACCATCATGCGACTGGCTGTAGGATCAGAAGGGAGCGTATTCATAAGCGTTGTTGTATTATCAATGTCTGTTGACGGCCCCTGGACAACCAAAACCCTGTAACTGTTGTGTCCCCCGGTTGACCGAACGGCATTGACAAAAGTTTGATGATAGGAAAGCAGAATACTCATTGCTGCTGCATCGCTCACAGGGGGCTCATTGGCACTCGCAAACATTAAATGTTCATCAAAGTCGCGCATGGTGGTGGCTATTTGTTCCCAGAATGCTTTTTGTTTCGCATTCACTGAAGCCTGATCCTGTGTATTGATATGGCTGTCGAGCCATCCACCATCCCAATGAATATTGAGAATAACATACAGGCCATCATTAATACAATATTGTACAACTTGTTTTACATGAGCGAGCCACTGAGCTTGTATTTGGGCTGTGGAGGCATTAGCATACTGATTCCATGAACAGGGAATTCGCACCGTATTGAACCCACTTTGCTTAACCTTATCAATTAGCGCCTGCGTAGTTACAGGATTACCCCAGGCCGTTTCGCCTCCGATCGCTTCGAGGGTATTTCCCAGATTCCATCCAAGCCTCATATTTGTGGCAAGCTGAACTGCATTGCTGGGCATTCCCGAAGCATCGGGAGGTAAGGGATTGGTATTATAACTTGGGTAGGTCCCCTTTTTTCCGGCAAAACTTTGATTTGAATCTTTATTGCTCAGTGATACATTTGCCGCGGGCAAATCGGCTTCTTTTTTTGTGCAAGAACTTGCAGCGCATAGCGCTGCAAAAAGCAAGATACTTAACTTAACATTTCTCATAACATCCTTTTTTTAGGTTTATAATTGATTGGTTTATTTCATAACGTAGCGTGGATCGGCCGTAAAAAGCATGGCAGTTTCCTAACAGAAATTGTTTGGTTTATTTTTGATTATTTTATTTTTACAATAATTGGTTTATCTTAATCTGTTCATGAGCAACAGATACCTACCTTTTGATTCTTGATTTTTCCAAGTTCCGGGTGCCCACATAGCGGAGCCATTGCTGGTTCATATTGATTATTTAAGTTTAACTTTGATCGCCGTTCGGCTTCTCATCATTCCCTTACCTCAAAAAAATCACAGAGCTGAGCGTTTATAATTGGTTTTCAAGTTTTAGTGGCGATTGTTCTTATGGCCACCAGAACACGCTATACATCTGACTTCAACTGTAAAGCTAAGACAACAATACCTTTCGCGAGGGTTACAAATGCTTTTAATTATAGATCAAATGTTAACCTTTAGGCAGTTTCATGATATATTTAACGGGGATGAGCAGGGGAAATATAGTAACGCTTAATAATTCTTGCATCTCGCCGGTTCTGTGCCGCTTAAATCCAAGCCCTTGCTCTATTAATTAAACATGCGTTGTGCAATGGCCACGGCCCGCCTGGACAGGCGGATGTTCTGTAAATGTCAACGGGTTTACAGGTGTAAAGCCCTTTATTTAATAATATATTGGATATCAGCAAATTACCACTGTGCCGGCTATACTGTAAACCCTGTCTGTAAACCCTTAATTAAATCGCTGGCTATCAGGGTGTTTAAAAAACAAAAAAATAATTTATTTGATAATCAGGCTTTTATAATGCGTTCGGGGTGTTCCGTGCGGAAAAATGGAACACATGGCGCAAAAAGCGTAAACTTATTTCAGTTTTATAAAAAAAGCCACCAGAACTTAATCCGGCGGCCTCATATATCGGTCAGTTATTAATAATTCCTGTTTTTTTACATAGACGCTAAAACGGTGCCATTTCCTGTTTCAGGGAAAACATAATTGGCTGCCTGCTCTTCGTCTAAATATTTTGAAGTGTAGCGGCTGTCGTTGCCGTTAATAAACATCACCGTTTTATCTTTAATGGTATTGATAACGGTTTCGGCCATAGGTATCGGTACGGCAGGGCAGCCATAGCTGCGGCCAAGCCGGCCAATCGAATATATTGCATTTTCGCCAACGTAATCGGCGCCATGTACAACAATAGCACGTTCACGGGCATTTGAGTTGAAACCGGCGTCCATACCGTCGAGTTTTAACGAGCGGCCATTACCGCCGCGGTAAACCTCACCTGTAACGTAAAAACCCAGGCTGCTTTGGTGCGAATCAATTTTGTTTGAAAAACTGGTAGCCATATCGTCGCCGCTGCCATGGCCATGGGCGGCGTACGTGTTTAAAATCAATTGCTTATCCAGCAAATCAACTATCCACATTCGTTTTTCGTGACTTGATTTTGCAAGGTCGACAACGGTAAGGATAAAACTGGTTTGGGGCACCATATTGCCGGCCTTTAAATTCATAAAGCCTGTTACGGCTTTGTTGAAAACTTCAAGCCCGAGGCCAGATTCCTGTAAATGGGCCGACTCATAAATGTTACCGATGTATTTTTCCAGTAGTTCCCTGGCAGTAAATCCATTTTTGAAATTTTGTTGTTTTTTGATTTTAGCGCTTTTCCAGCTGATGGTAGTTATTGCAAGTATCAATAGAACTGATACAAGCCCGCCAAGAGGTTTTCTCATTCGTTTCCGGGATTTAAATCAATAAATTAATTAGTGACCTTTTCTACGTAAAAAACAAAATTAGGTTTTGCTTTTTTGTCACTAATCGTAATTTGTTGCAAAAGTAAATTATAATTAATAATTACAAAAATTGTTTTTAATTACAAATTAATCGAAAACATTAAACATAAATACATAATATTTAACATTAGCGACTTGTGTAATAAACTCCACAATTGTTAATTTATTATTTAACCCAGGTTATTTTTTCTTCAATTTCGGTATTCCTCTTTCCTGCGGGACGCTCATCGGCGTAGCCAAAATACAAAATCCCCATTATCAAATCATCCCCGGCAAATCCTAAAAACTCTTTTAAAGCAGGCTTTAACGCCATGCCGCCTGTACTCCAGAACGAGGCGATATTTAAAGCCGTTGCCCCCAACAACATGTTTTGTATAGCAGACGAAGCCGCTGCAATTTCTTCAAACTGCGTTATTTTTGGCAAATCGCCGCGTTTCATAACAGCTACTATAACATGCGAGACTTTATCGCCCTGGTGTAGCAGTTTATCGTAAGTGCCGGGTATAAAGTTGTCGCCCATGCTGTTTTGCCTGTATAATTCGGCATGCTGCAAGCAAAATTCAGTTGGATTTTCATAAACAATAAACCGCCATGGCTCAGTGTTTCCATGGGTAGGCGCCCAATTGGCCAGTTCCAGTATGGCGGCTATGTGCCCGTTGGGTATTTTATTGCCGTTCATGGCCTGTGCCTTAACACTGCGTCGGTTTTTAATTGTATTTGCTATAACTGAAAATTCGTTATTCATATCTGTATAAATTAAAAACGTCCCGGCCAAAATGACCAGGACGCAAAAGTAAGCTTATTGTTGTTTTAGATTTACGGGCGTTTAAAAACCTGGTAAATCTTTACATTTCACCCATTAATAAATCGCCGGATATTTATGCGGGTCGGTTTCGTTCATCAAACTATAAACAGCTTCTATAATATCATCTAATGATGGTTTGCTGAAATACCCACCGTCTGAACCATATGGCGGCCTGTGTGCCTTAGCGGTAAGTGTTTTGGGCTGTACATCAAGCGAGTAGTAACCTTTCTGGTCTTCTATCACCCGCTGCAGTATATAAGCCGACGCCGCGCCCGGCAGGTCCTCATCAACTATCAGCAGCTTGCTGGTTTTCTTTAACGAATTGCCACAAACGTTGTCAATATCAAAAGGATATAATGTTTGTGGGTCGATAACTTCGATGCTTATACCTAATTTTTCCAGTTCTTTAACAGCTTCCAGAACTATCCGAAGGGTTGAACCGTAAGATATAACTGTCATATCAGTACCCGGGTTCAATATTTCGGCTTTGCCTAAAGGAACGGTAAACTCACCCACGTTAGCCGGTAAGCGTTCTTTTAACCGGTAACCATTTAAACATTCTATCACTAATGCGGGTTCATCACCGCGCAGTAGTACATTATACATACCGGCAGCCTGTGTCATATCACGTGGCACGCAAATATGTAATCCCCGCATGGAGTTTAATATCAATCCAAGTGGCGAGCCTGAATGCCAGATACCCTCAAGACGATGTCCACGGGTGCGTACAATCAGCGGTGCTTTCTGCCCGCCGCGGGTGCGGTAGCTTAAGCTCGCCAAATCGTCGCTAAGTACATTTATAGAGTATAACAGGTAATCAAGGTATTGTATTTCGGCAATTGGCCTTAGGCCGCGCATGGCGAGACCCATACCCTGCCCTATTATGGTAGCTTCGCGTATGCCGGTATCAGTTAAGCGTAAATCACCGTATTTGGCTTGCAGACCAGCAAATCCCTGGTTTACGTCGCCAATGGCGCCAACATCTTCGCCAAAAGCAACAATACTTTTATCGCGTTCAAAATTGGCGTCGAAACAAGCGTTCAATACCTCCCGGCCGTCAATATATTTCGAGTCCTCGTAATACCTAACCGATGTATTCGGCACCTTTAAAGGCGAATATTGGGTATCGCTAAATAATTTAGAATTAAAGCGTTTTTCGTTTTTAACATTTTCGCTGGCCAGCCATCCCATTAAAACTTCGCGTTGCGGGGTTGGTTGTTTCACGGTAATTCGCAGTGCCTTGCGTATCGCAGCCACCACGTCCTTACGACCGGGGTCGATGCATTCGCGCAGTTCGGTAACAACTGCCAGCAATTCATCCTGCAGTTGCGACTCGCGGGCCAATTGTTCAATAAGCCGCGAAGCTTCGTTTAACTCATAGGCTATTTCTTCGCTCAATTCATTCCAAACCTGGCGCTGTATTTCGCGTACGTATTTTTTAGCCGTAGCTTCCAGTTCGTCCATATCGGCTTCGGTAGCCACAGCCGAGGCAATCATCCATTTACGCATTTGCAAAAGGCAATCGTGCTCGTCTTCCCAGGCAAGGCGCTCTTTCGATTTATAACGTTCATGCGAACCCGAGGTAGAGTGGCCCTGCGGCTGTGTCATCTCAATTACGTGTATTAAAACCGGCACATGCTCGGCACGGCAAACAGCAATGGCACGTTCATAAGTTTCGCAAAGGGCCACATAGTCCCAGCCTTTTACTTTATATATTTCGTAACCGTTGGTGCCCGGTGCGCGCTGAAAGCCTTTTAATATCTCTGATATGTCCTCTTTTGTAGTTTGCAACCGGGCTGGTACCGAAATAGCATAAGCATCATCCCAAACAGAAATAGCCATTGGCACCTGTAGAACACCGGCAGCATTTAATGCTTCAAAAAATAAACCTTCGGAGGTTGAACCATTGCCTATTGTACCAAACGCAACCTCATTCCCTTTTACCGAAAACTTATTTAAATACTCCAGTTGTTTATTTTGCCTGTAAAGTTTTGATGCATAGGCTAAACCTAATAACCGGGGCATATGGCCGCCGGTAGTTGATATATCGGCCGAGCAGTTCATACTTTCGGCCTGGTTGGTCCAGTTGCCATCAGCGTCGACAAAACGGGTTGCATAGTGGCAATTCATCTGCCGCCCTGCCGATGCGGGGTCCTTTTCTATCTCGGGGTAAGCATACAGTTGCGCAAAAAATTCGTGCAGGTTGCTCATGCCAGTGGCAAACATGAAGGTTTGGTCGCGGTAGTAGCCTGCACGCCAGTCGCCTTTTTTAAAGGCCTTTGCCATAGCCAGTTGCGCAACTTCCTTACCATCGCCAAATATGCCGAATTTCGCCTTGCCTGTAAGCACCTCGCGGCGCCCGAGTAAACTCGCCTGCCTGCTTTCGTAGCCAATGCGGTAATCGTTTATTACAATCTTTTTAAAATCATCAAAACTCAGTTCGGCGGTAGTCTGCTGTCCTGTAGTGTTAATTACGCTTTCGGGCATATATTATTCTGTTAGGGTGGCAAAATTAAGAAATTCTATTCTGTAATTGGCAATTTTGCTTATAAAACATACAGTTTGCAGAATAGTTTTAATATTAGATTAAACCTTTTATATTTGTAATTATCAAACATGTAATTATGAAGAAAATATTGTTAGTATGCGCAGTAATTTTAGGCTTTGCCTTTACTGCTTCGGCACAAGATAGCGAAAAAGCTGTATTTAAATTCAACGAAGAAAAACACGATTTTGGTAAAATTCCGCAGGGCACCCCTGTAACCACCGTGTTTGAATTTACCAACGTTGGAAAAGAGCCCCTTATTATAACCGATGTAAGGCCAACCTGCGGTTGCACCATTGCCGATTTTACAAAAACCCCGGTTAAAAGCAACGAAAAAGGGTCTATCAAAATTACCTACAACGCAGCTGTAGCAGCTCCGTTTAATAAAGGTATAGTGGTTACCTCCAATGCTTCCATCCCGCAAAAAACATTAAATATTGTGGGCGAGGTGGTTGCGAAGCCGGCGAGCAGTAGTAAGTAGACGGTTTAAACCCCTCTAAATCTCCCCCGGTTAGGGAGACTTGAAAAAGATATTTGTAAAGACACGGGCAATCGTGTCTTTTTATTTTTAGATACTGTTTACTCAATACATTAACCT
Source organism: Mucilaginibacter sp. (assembly GCA_040003105.1). GTDB lineage: Bacteria > Bacteroidota > Bacteroidia > Sphingobacteriales > Sphingobacteriaceae > Mucilaginibacter. The sequence goes on from JBDUDE010000343.1 coordinate 6,982, forward strand.
CTTCCCCCAAACTTTTTCAACTTTACCGACTTTACTGACTTTCCCGACTTTCGGACTATTTCTCTAACTTTGTCCCATGCCAAAAATATCGAACAAAGGGCAGCAAATGCCCGCTTCGCCTATACGTAAATTAACGCCGTTTGCCGACAAAGCAAAGCTAGATGGTAAAAAGGTTTATCATTTAAACATCGGTCAGCCGGATATTGAGACGCCGGAAGGGATGCTGAAAGCTATCAAAAACATCACCTTTAAAGTTTGGGCCTATACCCAATCGGAAGGCACGTTATCGTACCGCAAAAAGCTGGTTGAATATTACAATAAACTGGGCTATAATATTACCCCCGACAATATAATTGTGACTACCGGCGGCTCGGAAGCAATAACCATCTCCATGATGGCCTGCCTTGACCCGGGCGACGAAGTGATTATCCCCGAGCCTTTCTACGCCAACTATAACGGCTTTGCCTGCCAGAGCGATATTGTGGTTAAGCCGATATTATCCTACATCGAAAACGGCTTTGCCCTGCCCCCTATCAGCGAGTTTGAAAAACTGATAACTGATAAAACAAAGGCAATTATTATTTGCAACCCTAATAACCCGACAGGCTACCTGTACTCGCGCGAGGAACTGGAAGCGTTAAAGGAATTGGCTTTAAAATACGATTTATACCTATTCAGTGACGAGGCTTACCGCGAATTTTGCTACGACGGCCAGACCTTTACCTCGCCGATGCATCTTGACGGGTTGGACGACAACGTTATTGTGATGGATACAGTAAGCAAGCGTTACAGTGCCTGTGGCGCCCGCCTTGGCTGTTTAATCACCAAAAACAAAGAGGTAATTGCGGCAGGATTAAAGTTTGCCCAAGCCCGCCTTAGTCCCGGCATGGTTGAACAAATTGCCGGTGAAGCAGCTGTTGATACCCCGGATGAATATTTTGAAGTAGTAAACAAAGAATATACCGCCCGCCGCAACACCATTGTAAATGCACTAAACAAAATGGAAGGCGTTTTTTGCCCCAACCCAGGTGGCGCGTTTTACGTGGTGGCACAATTGCCCATAGATAATGCCGACAAATTTTGCCAATGGATGCTGGAATCTTTCAGCCATGATAACCAAACAGTGATGATGGCCCCTGCAACCGGCTTTTACAGCACCACCGGTGCAGGCCTGAACGAAGTACGCATGGCCTACGTTTTAAATATCAATGATATTGAAAAAGCCATGGTTTGTTTGGATAAAGCACTGAAGGTGTACCCTGGTAGATTAGTAGCGGTAGCAGCGGGAAGTAGCAGTGTGGGAAATTAGTAGCAATCTGTAGCAGTGTTGAGTAGCAGTGTTTGCTTTGAATATGTCAAAAACTGGTACTGCCACTACGCACTGCTACTTATTTTTTATTACATTTGCAGTTGACTTAAGACTATTTACTCAAGACTTAGGGCTTCCAAAAATGGGGTCGACCGGAATTGACAGGATGGAGATAAGTAAGTAAGCATGC
>JBDUDE010000880.1:0-8476 GCA_040003105.1 Mucilaginibacter sp.
TTGATTTTGATATGAATTGGACAGACTCGGCACCCGAAAGGCCGCATATCAGGTTGTCGGAAACTACACCTTCTTCCATGTCAGCACCTTGCACAGCCAACTCAAAATCACCTGCCGGAGCAAGATAGTAGCGGGGATTGCCGTCAACCGGGGGAAGTTCTTCAAACACCAGCTTTGGCGGGTGGTCGCTGTCGGTAAGTGGTATAAGGTTTACTTTTTTGCCGTATACCGTGCGGAAATAGCTTGGCAACTGGTTTTGCCCGTTCAGCTCGATATACCATTGCCCTTCGTTATTCTTCTGCAGAAAAAACGATGTGCCGGTAAATGCGAGGTATGATTTGTCGGGATTTAGCGGCTCAACGGGGTCGAGCACATAATCAAACAATATCTGCAGGCCCTTGTCTGTACCCGTTTCAAAAAGCGGGTAGTTTTGGGCTACGTCCTGCTTATTGTAGTTTATAACATAGTATAATGATGCATTCCAGCCTGTAGCTGCATTGTTTGACAGGTCGCCGAGGCTTACCTGGCCCAATAATGATCCCCGTTTATCACCGGACAGCGGCAGTTGAATGTTATATGGCCTACGTGGTGCGGGTGCGCCTTCGTATGGCGGGTATTCGTAGGTAAAGGCGGCTATATTATCCTCATTGTCCTTAACCGGCACAATCGGCGCCTGCTCTTTCAGCGGCATGGAATAATTGGCGAAATAAAACGAAGTATCGACAGCTATAGCAACAGCTTCGTTTTCGGCAAACGAGGTGACAACCGCTTCGGCCTTTATGGTTTGGCTTACATCGTTAAAAGTAAGCCACGCAAATCCTGTATAATCGGGGGCAGGATATTCCTTAGTAAAATATTTGGTTACTTCGACGGCGAATTTTTCCATGTCCGCTTCCTTTGGCGCAGCTTTCAGGAACAGGTAAAAGCCTATGTTGGTATCCCACGATTTGTTGATAGTTATCGTTTCGGGAAACTCAGCAGGCACTACCGAAAGAAAATATGCCATGTACCCGCTGCCCGTTGCCGAACCTGCATCAGTGGTAAAAAGCTGGCTGCCCGGAAATCTTACAAATTGTATCATTTTAGGTAACGCGTGATAAGGCCGACTATTTAGGTTAATTGCTTTAACGAGATAAAGCATTTAAAATTAGAAAATATTTATTGATAATTAAAAATTAATTGTGAATTAATTTCATAGAGCATAATGGTGTGCTCTTCTACATACATTAAGTATACTAAAGGGGCATTTGTAACAGATTTTTGCCATTGAAAGGCCCTGAAATAGCTGGAAGACCCGGAAAACCCCGCTCCTATTTTTCGTTTTGCGGAAACACCCTTATCGTTTTTATATGCCGCCTTATATAATAGGCATCCATTGGCGTTTCGACTACACCTTTGTTATGTCCTGATGTAGAATGGATAAACTTTACTGTGTCGCTGGTGGAAGAAGTAACTATACCCATATGCCCAACCACCCGTACCGTACTGTCGGTGCCGGTGAAGAGAATTAAATCGCCGGGCCGGGCATCTTTTAGTGGTATTTGCCGATGTATAAAGGTATAATCAACCGAACTGCGGGGTACCGCAATGTGAAAATGGTTAAACACGCAGGCCACAAAGCCTGAACAATCCAGCCCGTACGCCGGGTCGGTGGAGGCGGCGCTGTAGGGGATGCCTTTAAGGGAATCGGCATAGGCGAGCAGTTGCTGCGGGGTGATGCTGCCGGTTGTGATATGGGTGACGTGGCCAGCGCTGTCGGGCTGGGCGACGAGGATGTGGTTATGCGCAATAGAGGTGTCCAAAGTATCCCCGTGTTTGTCGGCAGATTGGCACGACGACAAAACCGCAACCATCATATAATAGCATATCCTAAACCACATGGATAATAGGAAGCAAAAACGCGGCCAGTAAAACAGGAACGGGTTTTACCCACCCCTTAAACTCTCCTAAAAACGCCTAACTTTGCGCCTTTTAAATTCAACCATGGCGATATCATCACTCCGCTGTCCGTAGTTTCTAACAACAGGCATAATTTTTTTTATTTACATCAACCTAATTTATCTTTTTATGGCACGCAAAGGTTGTGCAACCCAGCAATAAATATCGATTTTATAGCGCTTAATAATTAGGCATTTACACTGAGTTCGCATTTTTTAAAAATTAGAACACCTGATAATCAGCGTGTTTCACAGCGTTCCGGGTGTTCCACGCAGAAAAATGGAACGCTTTGCGTAACCTGCGCTTTGGCAAGGCAATACCGTGAAGCCGAAAAAACTACGTCAGCAGGCCAACGGCAGCAAGCGTAAAGCCCCCTCTAAATCTCCCCCGGTTGGGGAGACTTTAACTTCACTCGTGACCATTTTTTTAAGTCCTCCCTATAGGGAAGGATTATTACCTAAGAAACTCGCTGTTTAGGGCTTGTGTAAGCCTAAATTTTACTAAATAACCCGGCAGTTCACGTGTAACCCCCCTAAATTTCACAACCATCTAATTATCAATACAATAAATAGAAAATTCGCGAAATTATGTAACCCCCTGTAACCCCCCTCTCCCGGAGCGACGTGTGCGTAATTGCCTAAAAAACAGCCCTATTTGTGCAGGGGGGTTAGGTAGCCGCTTTACCAACAAATCGGGGCGATAATAAAAAAAGGATACCTGATTTGCCTAAACTAATCATACGAATTATTCACCGTGCCCTAAACATTACAAATTGCTATTGCCTATATTTGCAGCCATAGTTCTTTACTTTCCTTCATCAACCAGTATCGGTTTTACTTAAGTGTAAATTAATAGGGAATAGTGTGTAAATCACTAACTGTCGCGCAACTGTAAGTAACACAAAAGATTTTTGCCAGATAATGTCCACTGCCCGCTAACCAGCGGTTGGGAAGGACGGCAGAAATGTTACAAGTCAGGAGACCTGCCATATTGAATTGACAATGCTTTCGCGGTTTGAAGCAATGGTCTGTGGGTTGTGGTGCGTTATTATTTTGCCGGGTAAGCTATTACCGGTAACGCCTGCATGCACCCCTTTTCTCCCTTCATTCCATAACAAAGCATTGCGAAGCTTAGCTAAAGCGCTTTTAACCGATTTATTCATTTAATCAATTAAAAGAACATGCTAACGCAAAACCTGGGCTACCCGCGTATTGGTAGCCAACGCGAATTAAAAAAAGCCTGCGAAGCCTATTGGGCAGGCAAAACGACATTAACCGATTTACAGGCCACGGGCAAGGCCATCAGGCACCAAAACTGGCTGCTGCAGCAGGAGGCCGGTATCGACCTTATCCCGTCAAACGATTTCTCGTTTTACGACCAGGTGCTCGACCATTCCTTTATGTTTGGCGCAATCCCCCGGCGTTACCACCAGGTTATTCAACAACCGGGTAACCAGGAGCTTGACCTGTACTTCGCCATGGCCCGCGGCTACCAAAAAGACGGCCTTGACATCGTAGCCATGGAAATGACCAAATGGTTTGATACCAATTACCATTACATCGTCCCCGAATTTTACCGCGACCAGCAATTTAAGTTGTTCTCGACCAAAATTTTGGATGAGTTTTATGATGCCAAACAACTCGGCATTATTACGAAGCCAGTGCTTATTGGCCCGGTATCGTACCTGTTGCTGGGTAAGGAAAAGGAAGCGGGCTTTCAAAAACTTAGCTTAATCAAAAACCTGCTGCCGGTTTATTTCGAAATCATCAGCAAATTAAAAGCCTTAGGCGCCGAATGGATACAGTTTGATGAACCATTCCTCACGCTCGACCTATCCGCAGCCGAACAGCAAGTGTACCTGGATACCTACCGTCAAATCCGCGCGGAGTTCCCTTTTCTAAAAATTGAAGTGGCTACTTATTTCGGCGGTCTTGGTAATAATACCGCCGTGGCTACAGGCTTGCCGATTGATGCCCTGCATATCGACCTTGTACGCGCGCCGCAACAATTGGGTGATGTTATCGCGCAACTGCCTGCAAAAACCATCCTGTCGTTAGGCGTAGTTGATGGCCGCAATATCTGGAAAAACGACTTCGAAGCCTCGCTTGCCCTTATCGCGCAAGCAAAAGCAAAGCTGGGAGATGACAGGGTTTGGATAGCGCCATCGTGCTCGCTGGTTCACTCGCCCTGTGACCTGCTGAACGAAACCAACGAAACCGTGCTTACCCCTGAAATTAAACAATGGCTGGCCTTTGCCCGGCAAAAAGTGGATGAGGTGGTACTGCTGAAAAACCTGTCGGCAGATGACAATGCTAACCAGCGCCAGCTTATCGAGAACATGTTGGCTAATTCAAATCGTAAAAGTTCGGCGTTGATTCACAATCCGTTGGTAAAGCAGCGCGTGGCCGCAATTACCGATGTTGATGCACGGCGGTTAAGCCCTTTTACGAAGCGTAAACAGCGGCAACAGGCCTTGCTGAATTTGCCTTTGTTTGCCACCACTACCATTGGTAGTTTCCCACAAACGGCCGAAGTGCGCAGCTGGCGGGCCCAATATAAAAAAGGCACGTTGCCCGAAGCCGGATATAATGCACTGCTTGAACAGGAGACCCAAAAAGCTGTGCAATGGCAGGAAGAAATTGACCTTGACGTTTTGGTACACGGCGAGTTTGAACGCAACGATATGGTTGAATACTTTGGCGAGCAACTGGATGGTTTTACGTTTACCCAAAACGGCTGGGTGCAAAGCTATGGCAGCCGCTGTGTTAAACCACCTGTCATTTATGGCGATGTATCGCGCTCCGCGCCTATGACGGTAAAATGGTCGGCCTATGCACAATCGCTTACCAAAAAATGGATGAAGGGCATGCTCACCGGGCCGGTTACCATACTGCAATGGAGCTTTGTGCGCAACGACCAGCCGCGCGAGCAAACCTGTATGCAGATAGCCTTAGCCATCCGCGACGAAGTTTGCGATTTGGAGCAGGCCGGTATCAAAATTATACAAATAGATGAGCCGGCCATTCGCGAGGGTTTGCCATTGCGAAAGGACGATTGGGCAGCCTACCTTGATTGGGCGGTAAGGGCGTTCCGTATCTCGGCCGGCGGCGTGCAGGACGATACCCAGGTACACACGCACATGTGCTACTCGGAGTTTAACGATATTATTAAAAGCATTGCCGATATGGATGCCGATGTGATAACCATTGAAACCTCGCGCTCGCAAATGGAGCTGCTGGATGTTTTTGCCGATTTTAAATACCCTAACGAAATTGGCCCGGGCGTGTATGATATTCACTCGCCGCGCGTGCCCAACCGCGTCGAAATGGTTCAGTTACTTAAAAAAGCCGAAGCCGTAATTCCAGCCGGCCAGCTTTGGGTAAACCCCGATTGCGGCCTAAAAACCCGCGGCTGGGACGAAACCAAAAAAGCCCTGGTTGAAATGGTGGCTGCCGCGCGGCAAATGCGCGAAACCGTTGCCGAAATAATTTAAACCGCAAGCCGGGTAGCACAAGCTGCTGCCCGGCCTGGTATTTTTGGCCCCGCTCCTGCCCTATCACGGCCGGTCGGGCGCACAAAAAAGCCCCCGGTAATTATACCGAAGGCTCAAACAATCCCGAGACACCAGTTGCGGTGTCTTAGCATTCAAATGTCAAAAAAAGCCCCGGTTGTTACACCGAAGGCCTGGTCAGTTATAATAGTTAGCATTCTTTATCAGTCTTTAGTACTGAGTCTTAAGTCAATTTCATTCTGAGACTAAAGACCTAGGGCTTCAGACTCAAGACTAATTCACACCCGCATCGCGCAGCACTTCAGAATTTAAGCGGATATATTCAACATCCTTACTCTCCGTTGCAAGTCTCAGGCCTTCTTTTGCGGTGATAATAGCATTTGCCTTATCGCCGGTTTTTAGCTGCAGGCGGGCGAGCCAGTACTTCATATTGTCGGCGCCCGGGGCGGCTTTGTTGGCTTCCTGCATCCAGGTAACGGCCTGGGCCAGGTTGCGGTTATGGTTGTAACACCATATTGCACCCATATAGTAGGGTTTTTTCTCGCCCTTCATGGCCTCTATAATATTGGCCAAAATCCGGTTATCCACATCGGTTTTTAAGTGTATGGCCACCCCGGTATTTTCCCAAAGAATCTGCATCAGGCCGTCTTCCTGGTGCATTTCGGCAAACTGGATGGTAAGGGTTTCTACTTTACTATCCAGCTTAAATGGTTTTACTTTAAAGCGTAGTACATCATCCTTAGCATCGTACGAATATGCCCCCCATTGTTTTGAAGTTTTGCTGAATATAATTGTCCACTCGTCGGTGCCGGGGATGCTAAAAAGGCCGTATTCGCCAGGCGTTAAAATATGCCCCTCAAACGCAACGGTGTCTGTAAGTTTAACAACGGTGGCATTGTTAGCCCCGGTGCGCCAAACAATACCATAAGGCTCCATGCCACCAAAAACTTTACGGCCTTTTGTATTGGGCCGGTAATAGTTTACCGATATCACCCCCAGGCCAAAATCCTGCTCGATGCGCTGGCCCGTGCTTGATGCCGGTATCTTCATCTTTATTTCCTGCGCATTAACATGGCTGGCTGTTACACCTAAAAAAACACCAAGGCATAGTAAAATTCTTTTCATTGTTTTTGTTGTGTTTTAAATAATGCCGCAATTGCCACCGTTGGTTTTACATTTTAGTTAGCGCCCGTTTGTGTCAAAGCTAGCTAATTGACTAACGGGCAATATCCCCCAGTTTGGGGGATGCCAGGTTTCTTTTTATTTGTTAAGGTTGTAGCGCAGATGATGTAAATGACCTTTGCACCTCCAAAATACAAATGCATTACATTTGATAAATATTTATGATGGCACAACTCACTTATATACAGCTTAGTAAAAAATTGAGGCTTATCATATTGCTGTTTTTTTTGCTGGTCGGCCGGCCCTGGTATGCTGCGTGTCAAAAATATAATTTTACCCAATACGATATTGAAGACGGCCTCACCCAATCGCAGGTAAGCCTGGTAACGCAGGATAACAGCCATCACCTTGTAGTTGCCACCAAGCTGGGCATAGGCCGGTTTGACGGGAAAACCTTTGCATCTATAACAAAAGATAATGGATTGCCGGATAATGAAATAACATCAATAGCAAGCGATAAAAAAGGCAGGCTGTGGTGCAGCAGCGCGCATGGGTTATTTTATTACTACGAGGGGAAAATACATAAATATGCCACAGAAAGCGGCAGCGCGTTTATGGGCGCCAGCGTGCTGCTCACGGGGCGCAATGATGTGATATGGGGGATTAAAAACCACACGCTGTTTAAACTGGCCGCAAGGCGTGCCTCGCGAATAAACATCTTAAACGATGCCGAAAACATATCGGCAATTGCAAAGGATTCCGATGGAAATTTATTGGCGGCAATTTATAACCGCGGCATATACCGCCTGGAAAATAACAAGTGGACCGAAGTAGTTTCGCCCGCAAAATTGAATTCGAATACAGTTGTAAAACAAGTTATGGTTGATGACAACGACCCCGACCATTTCTATATTTTAACAAACGACGAGTTGCTATCGGCAAAAAGCAATGCCGTGCAGCCCCTGCAAATTGATTTGCCCGCCAAAATACCGTACACCATAAATTTTTTATGCCAGGATAACCAGCATGGCTTATGGATTGCCTCGGCACGCGGCGCCTATCACTTTGATTTAACTACGGGTAATTTTAAATATTTCGACGAAAACAACGGCTTTACCAGTAATTCGGTAAACCACATCTTCAGGGATGTTGATAATGAAATTTGGTTTGGCACAAACGGTGCGGGCCTCTACCGCTACAATGGCGACAGCTTTGTAGCGTTTAGCCAAACCCGGGGCTTTGCCGACCCCAATATAATGCAGTTTGCCAGGGATGGCAACGGTAATATTTTAATTGCATCATCGGGCACGGGCTTGTTTGCTTACGATGGAAAAACGATGAACAGGATTGACATCCCATCAACTAATCCGCTCACTAAAAAAGTTTTCTGCATCGGCCAGTTGGATAATAAAACTGTGTACGTCGGCACACTGTTTGGCGGCCTGTGGAAAAAAACCGGCAACGAAATAAGCCGCGTTTACCCCCGTACGGATATCGACGAGCCGCTTTCATTTAACGATATTAAAAAAGACGAAAACGATACCCTGTGGTTTGCCACAGCAACGGGCTGCTATTATCTTAATAAAAACCAGGAACTGGTAAAAGTGCTGTTTGCCAACTGCCGTTCATTAAAAGTATTGGGGCACGATTCGGTTTTGGTTGCCATAAATAACGGCGTAGTGTTGCTGAAAAATAAAAAAATAGACCACAGTTTTAAAGCACCTTTTTTAAAGGAATCGTTTACCATGTGTATTAATTATTACCACGGGCGGGTATATGTTGGCACAGTTGATAACGGCCTTTTTGTATGGGACCTTCGCACCGGCAAGTTCATTAAGCTCGATAAAAAAAGCGGGCTTAGCGCTAACAGCGTTTACAGCATTGGCATTGATGCGAACGACGTGT